>NZ_DAOKZA010000002.1:53716-127932 GCF_035325925.1 Azohydromonas sp.
CCCGAGGATACGACGGCTCGACACCGGCATGGCAAGACCACCCAGCGGCCGCCGCGGGCGTGTCACCTGCGACCGGACTGCGCACGTCCTCGAGCCGCCGCCGCGCTCCGGCGGCGCCGGTGCGCTGGTGGCGCGCCTCCGACGGGGAGGCGCCGCAGGCGCTGCGGGGGCCTCTACCCCGGCGCGATCTCGCCCGCGTAGTCGGCCAGGGCCTCGAGCAGCGCCTGCATGCGTTCGTCGTCGGCGTGCGCCTCGGCCAGCGCGTCGATGCGGTCCTGGTACGCGGCCAGCGTCAGTGCGCCGCCGGCGCCGTCGTGCAGGCGCGCGGCACAGTGCCGCTGCCAGCGCGCGCGTTCCTCGTCGTCGAGCGTGGCGGGAAAGTTGCGCGCGCGGTAGCGCCACAGCAGTTCGTCGAGCCGCGGGTCGTCGAACGCCGTGCGCCGGTGCGCCAGCTCGTCGGGTGGCAGCGCGCGCAGCCGCTCGAGCGCGCGGCGGTCACCGTCACCGAGCAGCGCGCCGTACAGGTCGTCGTCGACGTCGGCCGGCTCACCGCTTTCGGGCCGTGCGAACACCTCGGGCCACAGTCCGGCCAGCGCCGGCGCCAACCGCTGCGCGTCGCGCAGGTGGCGCGCGGTGCGCTGCGCGTCGACACCCCAGCGCTCGGCGGTCGCCGGCGTCAGCACCTTCGCGTTGCCGATCACCACCGGCGCGCGGTTCAGGTGGATCGTCTTCAGCGGCAGGCGTTCGACGCCCTCGGGCAGGTCGTCGGCGCGCGTGAACAGGCGCTCGCGCACCTGCGCCGCGTCGAGGCCGGCCAGGCGCTGCGGGTCCTCGGCCAGGTCCCAGACGATGACCTCGTTGCGGTTCGTCGGGTGCGGCGCCAGCGGCCACACCAGCGCCAGGCAGCCACGCTCGACCGGGTAGCGCCCCGAGACGTGCAGCAGCGGCTGGCCGGCGCGCTGTGCCGCGGCGATCTCGTCGGCCACCGCCTGCTTGCCGCGGCGCTCGAGCAGGAAGGCCCACAGTCGCGGCTTCTTCGTGCGCAGCAGCCTCGCCAGCGCGACCGTCGCACGCACGTCGCTCAGCGCGTCGTGCGCCGACGCGTGCACCAGCCCGTTGGCCGCAGACAGCCTGTCCAGCCGGAACGTCGGCCGGCCGTCGTCGCCCAGCGGCCACTCGATGCCTTCGGGCCGCAACGCGAAGGTGCAGCGCACGACGTCGAGCAGGTCCCAGCGCCCGCAACCGTTGCGCCACTCGCGCGAGTACGGGTCGATCAGGTTGCGCCAGAACAGGAACCGCGTGACCTCGTCGTCGAAGCGGATGCTGTTGTAGCCCACGCCCACCGTGCCCGGCACCGCCAGTTCGCGCTCGATCGCCGCGGCGAAGGCGTGCTCGGCGACACCCTGGGCCAGCGCCTGCTGGGGCGTGATGCCGGTGACCAGGCAGCTCTCGGGATCGGGCAGGAAGTCCGGCGCCGGACGGCAGTACAGCATCAGCGGCGGCGCGACCTCTTCGAGTGCGGCGTTGGTGCGCACGCCGGCGAACTGCGCCGGGCGGCTGCGCCGCGGGTCGACGCCGAAGGTCTCGTAGTCGTGCCAGAAGAAGGTGCCGTCGAGTGCGAGGGGGGCCATGCACGCACGATAACCGAGCCGCGGCCGGCGCATCGGCTAAGCTTGCGCGCACGTCCGCCCCCCGCCCCCCTGCCGGAGACCCCGTCCATGACCCGCGCGATCAACTTCAGCGCCGGCCCCGCCGCGCTGCCCGAACCGGTGCTCGAGCGCGCCGCCGCCGAGATGCTCGACTGGCGCGGCTCGGGCATGTCGGTGATGGAAATGAGCCACCGCGGCAAGGAGTACATGGCGATCCACGCACAGGCCGAGGCCGACCTGCGCGAGTTGCTCGGCGTTCCGGCGAACTACAAGGTGCTGTTCATGCAGGGCGGCGCGATCGCGCAGAACGCGATCGTGCCGATGAACCTGCTGCGCGGACGCACCGGCGCCGACTACGTTCACACCGGCGAGTGGTCGAAGAAGTCGATCCAGGAGGCGAAGAAGTACGCCGAGGTGCGCATCGCCGCGACCGCCGAGGCCAGCCGCTTCACGCACGTGCCGCCGCGCTCGGAGTGGCAGCTCGACCCGAACGCCGCCTACGTGCACATCTGCGCCAACGAGACGATCGGCGGCGTCGAGTACCACTGGACGCCCGACACCGGCGACGTGCCGCTGGTGGCCGACATGTCGAGCAACATCCTGTCGCGCCCGGTCGACGTGGCGCGCTACGGGCTGATCTACGCCGGCGCGCAGAAGAACATCGGCCCGGCGGGGCTGACGATCGTCATCGTGCGCGACGACCTGGTCGGCCAGGCGCTGCCGATCACGCCGTCGGTGTTCGACTACAAGCAGGCGGCCGACAACGACTCGATGCTCAACACGCCGCCGACCTACTCGATCTACGTCGCCGGGCTGGTGTTCCAGTGGCTGAAGGACCGGGGCGGGCTGGCCGCGATGGCCGCGCACAACGAACGCAAGGCGGCGCTGCTGTACGACTTCCTCGACGGCGGCAGCGGCTTCTACGTCAGCCCGGTCGCCAGGGACAGCCGCTCGCGCATGAACGTGCCGTTCAAGCTGAAGGACGAGTCGCTCGACGACGCCTTCCTCGAGGGGGCGCAGGCGCGCGGCATGGTGCAGCTCAAGGGCCACCGCTCGGTGGGCGGGATGCGCGCGTCGATCTACAACGCGATGCCGCTGGCCGGCGTGCAGGCGCTGGTCGAGTACATGAAGGAGTTCGAGGCGCGCCATGGCTGAGCCGACGCACCGCCGCCTGCGCGTGCTGGTGCTCAACCAGGTCTCGGCGCAGGGCCTGAAGCGCCTGCCGGCCGAGCGCTACGACGTCGGCAAGGACCTCGCCGATCCCGACGCGATCCTGCTGCGCTCGGCCGACCTGCACGCCGCCCCGATCCCCCCCGGCGTGCAGGCGATCGCGCGGGCCGGCGCCGGCACCAACAACATCCCGGTGGCGGCGATGAGCGCGCGCGGCGTGCCGGTGTTCAACGCGCCGGGCGCCAACGCCAACGCCGTGAAGGAGCTGGTGCTCGCCGGCATGCTGCTGGCGGCACGCAACGTGGCGCCGGCACTGCGCTTCGTCGCCGCGCTCGACCCCGCCGCGCCCGACCTCGACAAGCTCGTCGAGGACGGCAAGAAGGCCTACGCGGGGTTCGAGCTGGCCGGGCACACGCTGGGCATCGTCGGGCTGGGCAAGATCGGCTGCCTGGTCGCCGACGCGGCGATCAAGCTCGGCATGGACGTGATGGGCTTCGACCCGCACATCACCGTCGACGCGGCGTGGAGCCTGCCGTCGCAGGTGAAAAAGGCCGCCAGCGTCGCCGAGGTGCTCAAGCACTCGCACTTCGTCACGCTGCACGTGCCGCTGATCGAGGCCACGCGAAACCTCGTCGACGCCGACAACGTCGTGCTGATGCGCCCCGGCGCGGTGCTGCTGAACTTCTCGCGCGAGGGCGTCGTCGACGACGCCGCGGTCGTCGCCGCACTCGAACGCAAGGCGCTGGCAGCGTACGTGTGCGACTTCCCGAACGCCGTCTTGCACGGCCACGAGCGCGTCGTCGCACTGCCGCACCTCGGCGCGTCGACGCGCGAGGCCGAGGAGAACTGCGCACGCATGGTCATCGACCAGCTGCGCAGCTACCTCGAGCACGGCCAGGTCGAGCACGCGGTGAACTTCCCCAGCGTGACGATGCCGCGCGAGTCGGCGTGGCGGGTGGCGATCGCCAACGCCAACGTGCCGAACATGCTCGGCCAGATCTCGACCACGGTGGCACGGGCGGGGCTGAACATCCACAACATGGTCAACAAGTCGCGCGGCGAGATGGCGTACACGCTGGTCGACGTCGACAGCCCGGTGGCCGACGCCGTGCTCGCCGACCTGCGGCGCATCGACGGCGTGCTGGCGGTGCGCTACCTCCCCGACCCGGCGGCGTGACGGGCGTGGACGCGACGCAGGTCGACGACCTGCGCGCCGGACTGCGACGCTTCGTCGCGCGAGAGCTGGCGCCGCACGTCGACGCGTGGGACGAGGCCGGCGAGTTCCCGCGCGAGCTGTACCGGCGCGCGGGGCAGCTCGGCCTGCTCGGGCTCGGCTACCCCGAGCGGTTAGGCGGCATGCCCTGCGACCTCGCGACGCGCCTGGTCGCCGTCGAGGAGATCGCCCGTGCCGGCAGCGGCGGGCTGCTGGCCGGGCTGTTCTCGCACCACATCGCGCTGCCGCCGCTGCTCGCCGCGGGCCGCGCCGAGCTCCAGCAACGCGTGATCCCGCCGGTGCTGGCCGGCGAGGCGGTCGCCGCGCTGGCGGTGACCGAACCCGGCGGCGGCTCCGACGTGGCGCGGCTGGCCACCACCGCGCGGCGCGAAGGCGAGCACTACGTCGTCGACGGCGAGAAGGTGTTCGTCACCTCGGGGCTGCGCGCCGACTGGCTGACGGTCGCCGTGCGCACCGGCGGCCCCGGCGCCGGCGGCATCTCGCTGATGGTGGTGCCGGGCGACGCGCCGGGGCTCGCGCGCGCGCCGCTGAAGAAGATGGGCTGGTGGTGCAGCGACACGGCGCACCTGCGCTTCGACGGCGTGCGCGTGCCGGCGCAGCACCTGATCGGCGACGAGCACGGCGGCTTTGGCCTGATCATGGAGAACTTCAACGGCGAACGCCTGGCGCTCGCCGCAGGCGCCGTCGCGTTCGCGCAGGTCACCCACGACGAGGCGCTCGACTGGGCGCGCCGCCGGCGCACGTTCGGCCGCGCACTCGTCGAGCACCAGGTGGTGCGCCACCGGCTGATGGACATGCGCATGCGCATCGCCGCCAGCCGCGCGTTCCTGCGCGACGTCACGCGGCGGCTCGACACCGCCGGCGCGGCACCCGACGCCGAGACCGTCGCCGACCTGTGCCTGCTGAAGAACCACGCCACGCGGACGCTGCAGTGGTGCGCCGACGCCGCGGTGCAGATCCTCGGCGGCATGGGCTACATGCGCGGCACGAAGAGCGAGCGCATCTACCGCGAGGTCAAGGTGATGACGATCGGCGGCGGCACCGACGAGATCATGAAGGAGCTCGCCGCGCGGCAACTGGGGGTCTGATGGCTCGCTACACGACGCTCAAGCTCGCGGTGCGCGGGCGCATCGCGACGATCACGCTGAACCGCCCCGAGCGGCTCAACGCGATCGACGACCGCATGCCCGGCGAGATCGAGGCCGCGGTGCAGCGCGCCAACGACGACGCGCGCGTGCACGCCATCGTGCTGCAGGGCGCCGGCAGCGCGTTCTGCGCCGGCTACGATCTCAGGTTCTACGCCGAGCACGCGCACGCCGTGAACCAGCCGATGCCGTGGCAGCCGATGCGCGACTACCGGCTGATGAAGCGCAACACCGAGCGGTTCATGAGCCTGTGGCGCAGCCACAAGCCGACGATCGCCAAGGTGCACGGCTACGCGGTGGCCGGCGGCAGCGACATCGCGCTGTGCTGCGACCTGCTGGTGATGGCCGACGACGCGAAGATCGGCTACATGCCGGCGCGCGTGTGGGGTTGCCCGACCACCGCGATGTGGGTCTACCGTGTCGGCGCGATGCGCGCCAAGCGGCTGCTGTTCACCGGCGACCTGATCGACGGGCGCACCGCGGCCGACTGGGGGCTGGCGACGCTGGCGGTGCCCGCGGGCGAGATCGACGTCGCGACGCAGGCGCTGGCCGAGCGCGTCGCCGGCGTGCCGACCGCGCAGCTGACGATGCACAAGCTCGTGGTCAACCAGGCCGTCGAGGCGATGGGGCTGGCGCAGACGCAGACGCTGGCCACGCTGTTCGACGGCATCACGCGCCACTCGCCCGAAGGCACGTGGTTCCGCCGCTACGCCGAGGCGCACGGCTTCCCGGCCGCGGCCGAGTGGCGCGACTCGGGGCGAGCGCTGCCCGAGCTGGAGCCGGGCGACACCGGCGACGCGTTCATGACGCCGCCGGCCGCGGCCGACGCGCGGTCGGCCTGGTCGCGCGACGTGACCGGCAAGCGCCGCGTGGCGGCGCGCCCCAAGCCCGGGCGCCGTTGACGCCGTGGGCGTCGCCCGCGTGACAGCCGACGCCAAGGGCCGTAGCATGCTCCGCACGACCCCCCATGACACCCGGGAGACTGCGATGACCGACCGCGCGACGCCCCACGACGACTACCTGGCCAGCGCCGGTCGCCGGCGGCTGCTGCGCGCCGGGAGCGGCTCGCTGGCGGCCCTCGCCGCCGGCGGCCTGTTCGGCGGCCGGGTCGCGGTGGCGTCGACGGTCGACAAACCCGCCGACGTGCCCGTCGTCGACCGCGTCGCGATCCGCGTCGTCACCGACTCGTACCACCACGCGTTCGAGCCGCCGCGCACGCTGGGCTCGCTGCAGGTGCAGCGCCTGGGCTTCGCGGTGGCCCCGCGCACGCCGCCGCGGCGCACGCTGCAGAACGAGTGGGGGCTGTCGCTGCACGTCGAGTCGGCACGCGGCGACGAGACGCGGCAAGTGCTGCTCGACTTCGGCTACACCCCCGAGGCGCTGCTGAACAACCTGCTCCTGTGCGGCATCGACACCTCGAAGCTCGATGCGGTGGCGCTCAGCCACGGCCACTTCGATCACTTCGGCGGCATGGTCGGCTTCCTCGAAGCGAACCGCGGCAAGCTCAAGCCAGGGCTGCCGTTCTACCTCGGCAGCGAGGAGTGCTTCTGCACGCGCGAACTGAACGTGCCGGGCGAGGCAGGCAGCTTCGGTGCGCTCGACCGCGACGCGATCCGCGCCGCCGGGCTCACCGTCACCTTCGCCGAGCGGGCGTCGGTGCTGGCATCGCACGGCTTCACGACCGGCACGATCGCGCGCAGTTCGTTCGAGCGCGTGCTGGCGCCCACGCGCATGACCGTGGGCATGCAGGGCGCGCTCGGCTGCGCGCCCGAGCGCCTGCCCGAGGCCAAGCGGGCGCTGACCACCGCCGTGCCCGACGACTTCGAGCACGAGCAGGCGATCGCGTACCACCTGCGGGGCCGCGGGCTCGTCGTGATGACCTCGTGCGGACACCGTGGCATCGTCAACTCGGTGCGCAAGGCGATGCAGGTCGCCGGCACCTACAAGGTGCACGCCGTGCTCGGCGGCTTCCACCTCGCGCCGCACGCCGTCGACTACCAGCGGCAGACGCTGGCCGAGCTGAAGGCGATCAACCCGGACTTCCTGATCCCGATGCACTGCTCGGGCGAGACCTTCGTCTCGATGGTGCACACGGAGATGCCCGAGCGCTTCGTGCGTTCGTCGACGGGCACGCGCTTCGTGTTCAACGCGTAGCGGTGTCACCCGCCGGCGACGATCAGGCCGGCTGCCCTCCTCGCCCGGCGCCCGCAGCAAAGCGTCCGGCGCCGGCCCGGCTTTCGCCCGACGACAGCGTCGCGCGGCCCAGCGCGAACTCGTGCGCCAGCGCGTCGCGCAGCGGCAGGCCGGCCTGGGCCTTCACGCTGGCCAGGTCGCCGCGCAGGCAGACCTGCGGCAGCGCGGCGATCTGCCGCGCCAGCGCGAGCGCGGCGTCGAGCGCCGTCTGCCCGGGCCCGGCGCGCCGCTGGGCCAGGCCGATGGCCAGCGCCTCGTCGGCGCCGACCGCGCGGCCGGTGAGGATGAGGTCGAGCGCACGGCTCTCGCCGATCAGACGCGGCAGCCGCACCGTGCCGCCGTCGATCAGCGGCACGCCCCAGCGACGACAGTAGACGCCGAACACCGCCGTGCCGTCGACCACGCGCAGGTCGCACCACAGCGCCAGCTCGAGGCCGCCGGCCACCGCGTGGCCGCTGACCGCGGCGATCACCGGTTTCGACAGCCGAAGGCGCGTCGGCCCCATCGGGGCGTCGGCGTCGAGGTCGTCGTGCAGCGGGTTCGTGCGCTCGCCGCCTTCGGCGATCGCCTTCAGGTCGGCGCCGGCGCAGAACACCGCGTCGCCGCCGGTGAGCACGGCGACACTCGCTGCGGGGTCGGCGTCGAAGCGCCGGAACGCGTCGGCCAGCGCGCGGGCGGCCGGCCCGTCGACGGCGTTGCGCACCGCGGGCCGGTGCAGCCGAACGATCCACACGGCGCCGTCGCGCTCGACGCCGACACCGGCCTGCACTGTCTCCATCGTGACACCTCGTCGCGGGTGGTTTGCGGGTTTCCTCCCGCACGGTGGGCGGCGGCTTTTCGCTACAACTGCGCGTCCCCACGTCCAGCATAGCCCGAACCCGGCCCGAGGCTTCGTTTGCAGGTCCTGCAGGTACTCGTCAGCGGCATCGCGCAAGGTTGCATCTACGGCCTGATCGCGCTGGGCTTCGTGCTCATCTACAAGGCCACCGAAGCGGTCAGCTTCGCGCAGGGCGAGCTGATGATGCTCGGCGCCTTCCTCGGGCTGGCGCTGCTGACGGTGCTGGGCTTCCCGTTCTGGATCACCGTGCCGGCGGTGATCGCAGCGATGGCGGTGTTCGGCTTCGCGCTCGAGCGCGCCGTGATCCGCCCGATCCTGGGCCAGCCGGCGTTCTCGATCGTGATGCTGACCATCGGCATCGGCTACGTCGCGCGCGGCGCGATCACGATGGTGCCGGTGATCGGCACCGAGACGCACACGCTGCCGGTGCCGTACAAGGACGAGGTGATCCCGCTCGGCGGCGTCGTGCTGGCCGTCGAGCAGTTGGTGGTGATCGGCATCACCGCGCTGCTTTGCGGCGTGCTGTACCTGCTGTTCAGCCGCAGCAAGGTCGGCATCGCGATGCAGGCGGCGTCGCAGAACCAGCTGGCCGCCTACTACATGGGCATCCCGGTGAAGCGGCTCAACGGCGTGGTCTGGGCGCTGGCGGCGGTGGTCGCGGCGGTCGCGGGGCTGCTGCTCGCGCCGATCACCTTCGTGCACGCCAACATGGGCTTCATCGGGCTGAAGGCGTTCCCGGCCGCGGTGGTCGGCGGCTTCGGGAGCCTGCCCGGCGCGATCGTTGGCGGGCTGATCATCGGCGTGGTCGAGTCGCTGGCCGGCTTCTACCTGCCCGAGGGCTTTAAGGACGTCGCCGCCTACGTCGTGGTGCTGATCATGCTGATGCTCAAGCCCAACGGGCTGTTCGGCGAGAACCTCAGGAAGAAGGTGTAGCCGGCGATGCGCTTCATCTTCAAGACCAGCTACGACCAGGACATCTCGCTGGCCAAGCACGGCGGGCACCGGCTCTGGTACGGGGCGCTGCTGGTCGCGCTCGTCGCGGCGCCCTGGTGGCTCGAGGCCTACGGGCTGGCGCAGCTGACCTTCATCCTGATCTACGGCATCGTCGGGCTGGGGCTGATGCTGCTCGCCGGCTTCACCGGGCTGTTCTCGATCGGCCACGCGGCGTTCCTCGGCGTGGGCGCCTACACGCAGGCGGTGCTGGCGGCACAGGGCTGGCCGTTCCCGCTGTCGCTGGCCGCGGCGGCGGGGCTGTCGGCCGTGGTCGGTGCGGTCGTCGGGCTGCCGGCGCTGCGCGTCAAAGGGATCTACCTGGGCATCGCGACGCTGGCCTTCGGCTTCATCGTCGAGGAGGTGCTGGCGCGATGGGAGAGCGTCACCGGCGGCAACGCCGGCAAGATGGTCGGGCAGCCGCAGATGTTCGGCTGGGTCGCCGACAGCAGCGAGAAGTTCTACTTCCTGTGCCTGGTGATCGCGGTGGCCTGCACGCTGGCGGTGCTGAACCTGCTGCGCAGCCCCACCGGGCGCGCCTTCGTCGCGATCCGCGACAGCGAGATCTCGGCGCAGAGCATGGGCATCCACCTCGCCTACTACAAGACGCTCAGCTTCGCGATCAGCGCCGCGCTGGCAGGCATCGGCGGCGCGTTGTACGCGCACATGATCCGCTTCCTGTCGCCGGACCAGTTCAATATCATCCAGTCGATCGACCTGCTGCTGATGGTCGTCATCGGCGGGCTGGGCAGCGTGCACGGCGCGTTCCTCGGCGCGATCTTCCTGATCGGCATGCCGCAGGCGATCAGCGCGTTCAAGGACCTGCTGCCCGAGGCGATCGGGCAGGCGCCGGGACTGAAGTCGGTGATCTACGGCGCGGTGCTGATCGCGTTCGTGCTGTTCGAGCCGCTCGGGCTGTACGGGCGCTGGCTGAAGGTGCGCACCTGGTTCCAGCTGTTCCCGTTCTACCGCAAGGGCCTGTTCAAGCGGCAGAAGGCGTTCCAGAAGTCGGATCGATTGAGATGATCCCCCCCGAAGCGCCGTCGGCGCCTCCCCCCCGGGGGGGCGAGCCCGCAGGGCACGCCAGCGGAGCGGCGAAGCCGGATCCGCGGCGTCCGCCCGAACAACGCAGCGTGCCAAGCGTCTGATCGCTGCCATGCAAGACGTCCTGCTCTCGGCGAAGAACCTGGAAGTGCGCTTCGGCGGCGTGCTGGCGGTCAACGACGTCAGCTTCGACGTGCGCCGCGGCGAGGTGTTCACGCTGATCGGCCCCAACGGCGCCGGCAAGACGACGGTGTTCAACCTGATCAGCCGCATCTACACGCCCACCGCCGGCTCGATCGCCTACGAGGGTCAGGACCTGCTCGGGTTGCCACCGCACCGCATCGCCGCGCTGGGCATCGCGCGCACGTTCCAGAACATCGAGCTGTTCGAGCACGCCACCGTGCTGCAGAACCTGCTGATCGGGCGCCACATCCACCGCCGCAGCGGATTCTGGAGCGAGATCGTGTTCACGCCCCGCGTGCGTGCGGCCGAGCGCGAGACGCGGCGCAAGGTCGAGGAGGTGATCGACTTCCTCGACCTGCAGCACTACCGCGACACGATGGTCGCCGGACTGCCCTACGGGGTGCGCAAGGTCGTCGAGCTGGCGCGCGCGCTGGCCACCGGCCCGAAGCTGCTGCTGCTCGACGAGCCTTCGTCGGGTCTGAACGTCGAGGAGACCGGCGACATGGCGTTCTGGATCCAGGACATCGTCGACGACCTCGGCATCACGGTGCTGATGGTCGAGCACGACATGAGCCTGGTCTCGCGCGTGTCGGACCGCGTGCTGGCGATGAACCAGGGCGCGGTGCTCGCGGTGGGCGCGCCGGCCGAGGTGCAGGCGCACCCGGGCGTCGTCGAGGCCTACCTCGGCACGGCCGACGACGCGTCGTCGCTGCGGAGACCGAGATGACGGATGTCATCCTGAAGCTCAGCAACGTCGAGAGCGCCTACGGCCCGATCAAGGCGATCCGCGGCGTCAGCCTGCAGGTCGAGCGCGGCCGCATCGCCACCGTGCTCGGCAGCAACGGTGCCGGCAAGACGACGATCCTGAAGACGATCAGCGGCATCATCGACCCGCGCAAGGGCACGGTCGAGTTCAAGGGCGCGAACATCACCGCGCAGGACCCGGCGTTGATCGTGCAGCAGGGCCTGGTGCACGTGCCCGAGGGGCGCGAGGTGTTCCCGCTGCTGTCGGTGCACGACAACCTGCTGATGGGTGCCTACACGCGCCGCGACCGCGACGCGGTGGCGCGCGACCTGGACACCGTGTACCACTACTTCCCGATCCTCAAGGAGCGCGAGCGCCAGGACGCCGGGCTGCTGTCGGGCGGGCAGCAGCAGATGCTGGCGATCAGCCGCGCGTTGATGGCCGCGCCCGACCTGATGCTGCTCGACGAGCCGAGCCTGGGCCTGAGCCCCAAGCTGACGAAGGAGATCTTCGAGATCGTCGTGCGCATCAACCGCGAGCGCGGCACGACGATGCTGCTGGTCGAGCAGAACGCCAACATGGCGCTCAACGCCGCCGACTACGGCTACGTGCTCGAGAACGGCCGCATCGTGATGGAGGACACCTGCGAGCGCCTGCGCGACAAGGAGGACATCAAGGAGTTCTACCTGGGCATGAAGGAAGCCGGCGCGCGCGGCGAGCGACGCTGGAAGAAGAAGAAGACGTGGCGATGAACGGACTGTGGAACCTGGCGCGCGACGCGGGCCGCACCGAGCGGGTGGTGCCCGGCGCGACGGTGCCCGAGGTGTTCGTCAACGCCGTGCGCGAGCGCGGCGACCGCGTCTGGATGCGCGAGAAGAAGCTCGGCCTGTGGCGCGCCTGGACCTGGAACGCCGCCGCCGCCGCGGTGCGCGAGATCGCGCTCGGCCTGGCCGCGCTCGGCGTGCAGCCGGGCGAGCGCGTGTCGATCCTGTCGAATACGCGGCTCGAGTGGATGCTCGCCGACCTCGGCGTGCTGTGCGCCGGCGGCGTGTCCAACGGCATCTACCCGACCGACAGCCCGGTGCAGGTCGAGTACCTGTGCAGCGACTCGGACACGCGGGTGATCTTCGTCGAGGACGAGGAGCAGCTCGACAAGGTGCTCGAGGTGCGCGCGCGCCTGCCGCGGCTGGCGAAGATCGTCGTCTTCGACATGAAGGGCCTGCACCGTTTCGACGACCCGATGGTGCTCGGCCTCGAGGTGCTGCGCAGCGCCGGCGCCGAGTACGACCGCACGCACCCCGGCCTGTACGACGAGCGCCTGCGCAGCCGCGGCCCCGACGACCTCGCGATCCTCGTCTACACCTCGGGCACCACCGGCAAGCCCAAGGGCGCGATGCACCTGCACCGCGGGCTGGTCTACACGATGCGGCAGGCGTCGCTGGCGTTCCCGCGCACCGACCGCGACGAGCGCATGTGCTTCCTGCCGCTGTGCCACATCTTCGAGCGCATGGCCGGCGCGTACTTCTCCGTCTACACCGGGTCGGTGCTCAACTTCGTCGAGAACCCCGACACGGTGCCCGAGAACGTGCGCGAGATCGCGCCGACGGTGTTCGCCGCGGTGCCGCGCGTGTGGGAGAAGTTCTACTCGGCGGTGATGATCGCGCTGCAGGAGTCCAGCCGGGTGCAGCAGATCGCCTACCGCTGGGCGATCGGCGTCGGCGGACGCGTCACCGACCTCGTGCTCGCGCGCCGGCCGGTGCCGTCGGCGCTGAAGCTGCAGTTCGTGCTCGCGCGCTGGCTGGCGCTGGACAACGTGCGTCGGCTGATCGGCATCCACCGGGCGAAGTACCTGGTCACCGGCGCGGCGCCGATCTCGCCCGACCTGATCCGCTGGTACCTGTCGCTCGGGGTGCCGATGCTCGAGGGCTGGGCAATGACCGAGAACTGCGCGCTGGGCACCATCAACCGCCCGGAGGCGATCCGCGTCGGCACCATCGGCCGCGCCGCCGACGGCACCGAGGTGCGCATCGACCCAGACACCGGCGAGATCCTCGCGCGCGGGCCGAACGTCTTCGCCGGCTACCTGAACCTGCCCGACAAGACCGCCGAGGCGATCGACGCCGACGGCTGGCTGCACACCGGCGACGTCGGCACCGTCGACGACGAAGGGTTCTTCCGCATCACGGACCGGATGAAGGACATCATCATCACGGCCGGGGGCAAGAACGTCACGCCCAGCGAGCTGGAGAACGAGCTGAAGTTCTCGCCGTACGTCACCGACGCGGTGGTGATCGGCGACAAGCGGCCGTACCTGACGGTGCTGATCATGATCGACCAGGAGAACGTCGAGAAGTACGCGCAGGACCACGACGTGCCGTTCAGCAACTACGCCAGCCTGACGCGCGCGCGCGAGGTGCAGGAACTGATCCAGCGCGAGATCGACAAGGTCAACGCCAAGTTCGCGCGCGTCGAGCAGATCAAGGCTTTCCGCCTGATCGAGACCCAACTCAGCGCCGAGGACGAGGAGCTGACCCCGACGATGAAGCTCAAGCGGCGGTTCGTGCAGCAGAAGTACGCCCCGCTGATCGAATCGATGTATGGCAGCAGCCGCGCCTGAGCGGCAACGAAAGGAGACGCAGCATGAAACGCACCCTCACCGCGCTGGCCGTCGCGCTGGCCGCCCCGCTGGCGCTGGCGCAGGCCACCCAGGGCGTGACCAAGGACGAGATCATCGTCGGCTCGATCCAGGACCTGTCGGGGCCGATCGCCGGCTTCGGCAAGCAGTTGCGCCAGGGCATGCAGCTGCGCATCGACGAGCTCAACGAACAGGGCGGCAAGATCCACGGCCGCAAGCTGCGCCTGCTCATCGAGGACGACGCCTACGACCCGCGCAAGTCGGTGCTCGCGGCGCAGAAGCTGGTCAACCAGGACAAGGTGTTCGCCATCGTCGGCCACGTCGGCACGGCGCAGAACCTGGCCGCGATGCCGGTGCAGTTCGAGAAGAACGTGCTGAACTTCTACCCGGTCACCGCGGCGCGCGAGATGCACGAGCCGTTCCACCGGCTGAAGTTCGCGTTCGCCGCGACCTACTACGATCAGATGCGCATCTTCGTGCCGCGCCTCGTCAAGGAGAAGGGCGCCAAGAAGGTGTGCACGATGTACCAGGACGACGAGTTCGGGCTCGAGGTCTTCCGCGGCGCCGAGGAGGGCCTGAAGTCGATCGACATGAAGTTCACCGAGGTCACCACCTACAAGCGTGGCGCCACCGACTTCGCCAGCCAGGTGGCGCGCATGAAGGCCGCCGAGTGCGACTTCGTCGTGCTCGGCACGATCATCCGCGAGACCATCGGCGGCATCGCGACCGCGCGCAAGCTCGGCTTCAACCCGACCTTCCTCGGCTCGAGCGCGACCTACACCGACATCATCCCCAAGCTCGGCGGCAAGGCGATGGACGGCCTGTACGCGGGGATGACGATCCAGCATCCCTACCTCGACGACGCGTCGCAGCCGATCCGCTTCTGGGCCACCAAGTACAAGACCAAGTACAACGAGGATCCGACGGTGTTCTCGGTGTACGGCTACAACGCGATGGACGCGTTCATCGCCGTCGCGTCGCAGGCCGGACCGAACCTGACCACCGACAGCTTCATCAAGGCGATCGAGTCGATGCGCTTCGCGCCGGACATCTTCGGCAGCGCCGAGGCCACGTTCGGCCCGACCAAGCGCCAGGGCAGCAACGTGTCGCGCCTGTCGCAGCTGCAGGACGGTCGCTGGAAGCTGCTCACCGACTACGTGAAACCCTGACCGGGCGGCCACGCCGCGGTCGCTCCGGCCGCCCCTCGGGGCGGCTTTTTGCTGCCCGCACCGCCGGCGCCGACCGGGTCGGACTTGGATCCGTCGCGCAAGGTACGTATACTTGATGCATACTTTTTCGATCCGATGAACGAGCCGATCATGGAAGCCACCGTGGCCGAGCGCGGGCAGATCACGCTGCCCAAGGCCGTGCGCGACGCGCTCGGGCTGACCAAGGGCACCAAGCTCAAGGTCGAGCTCGACGGCAGCCGCATCGTGCTGCGCAAGGAGGTCGACGACGCGCTGTCGCGACTGCGCGGCAAGTTCAAGCTGCCCCCGGGCGTCACCACCGACGACGTCATGCGCGAGTTGCGGGGGCGCGCCCCCGGCGATCCGATCGACGTCTGATGGTCGCCGTCGACTCGTGCATCCTGATCGACCTGCTGGGCGGCGACGCGCGCGCTCAGGTGGCCGAGCAGGCGCTGCGCGACGCGCTGTCGCGCGGCCCCGTCGTCGTCTGCGACGTCGTCGTCGGCGAAGTCGTCTCTGGGCTGGGCTACGGCGCGGAACTGCTCGACACCCTCGAAGGCGCCGGCATCACGTTCTCGGCCATCGAGTCGCGCTCGGCCGTGCGCGCCGGCGAGATGCAGCGCCGTTACAAGGAGCGCCGCAAGGCCGCCGCGCTGCCGGCCGTCGGCCCGCGCACCGTGCCCGACTTCCTGATCGGCGCGCACGCGCTGCTGCAGTGCCGGGGCCTGATCACGCGCGACGCCGGTTTCTTTCGCGACTACTTCAAGGGCCTCAAAGTCATCGTGCCGCAAGCTGACTGACCGACCATCGCCGCCGCTGCCGCACAATCGACCGCCTTCTCGCACCGCAACAACACCCCCGTCCCAGCCCACGTCGAGGACCTTCGCCATGCTCGCCCCCACCCACGCCTTCTCCAAGACCCTGAAGTCCTTCAAGACCGCCTCCGGCAAGGAGGGCCTGCTGTACTCGCTGCCCGCGCTGTCCAGGATCCACCCGAACGTCAACCGGCTGCCGGTGTCGATCCGCATCGTGCTCGAGAGCGTGCTGCGCAACTGCGACGGCAAGAAGGTCACGCAGGAGCACGTCGAGCAACTCGCCAACTGGCAGCCGAACGCGCCGCGCACCGACGAGATCCCGTTCGTCGTCGCACGCGTCGTGCTGCAGGACTTCACCGGCGTGCCGCTGCTCGCGGACCTGGCGGCGATGCGCAACGTCGCCGACAGGATGGGCAAGAACCCGAAGACGATCGAGCCGCTGGTGCCGGTCGACCTGGTCGTCGACCACTCGGTGATGATCGACCACTACGGCAACAAGAAGGCGCTCGACCTGAACATGAAGCTCGAGTTCGAGCGCAACCGCGAGCGCTACGAGTTCATGAAGTGGGGCATGCAGGCGTTCGACACCTTCGGCGTCGTGCCGCCGGGCTTCGGCATCGTGCACCAGGTCAACCTCGAGTACCTGGCGCGCGGCGTGCACAAGCGCCGCGACAAGGTGCACTACCCCGACACGCTGGTCGGCACCGACAGCCACACGACGATGATCAACGGCATCGGCGTCGTCGGCTGGGGCGTCGGCGGCATCGAGGCCGAGGCCGGCATGCTCGGCCAGCCGGTGTACTTCCTGACGCCCGACGTCGTCGGCTTCGAGCTCACGGGCCAGCTGCGCGAGGGCGTGACGGCCACCGACCTCGTGCTGACGGTGACCGAGATCCTGCGCAGGCACAAGGTGGTGGGCAAGTTCGTCGAGTTCTTCGGCCCCGGCACCGAGAGCCTCGCGGTGCCCGACCGCGCGACGATCGCCAACATGGCGCCCGAGTACGGCGCGACGATGGGCTTCTTCCCGGTCGACGGCAAGACCGTCGAGTACTTCAGGGGCACCGGCCGCACCAAGGCCGAGATCGAGGCCTTCGAAGCCTACTTCAAGGCGCAGAAGCTGTTCGGCGTCCCGAAGGCGGGCGACATCGACTATTCCAGCGTCGTCACGCTCGACCTGTCCACGGTGGCGCCGAGCCTGGCCGGCCCGAAGCGCCCGCAGGACCGCATCGAGATCACGCACCTCGCGAAGACCTTCCGCGAGCTGTACAGCAAGCCGGTGGCCGACAACGGCTTCAACCAGCCGGCCGACCGGCTCGAGCGCCGCTACAGCCTGGCGGCAGAGGCCACGCCCGCCGCGCCGCCGACGCCGGCCGGCGCGCCGGCGGCGGTGACGGAGATGGTCGCCAACCGCCCGACGCTGGCCACCGCCAAGGGCATCGACAGCGGCGTGACGATCGGCAACGGCGACGTGCTGATCGCCGCGATCACCAGCTGCACCAACACCAGCAACCCCGGCGTGCTGCTCGCGGCCGGGCTGCTCGCGAAGAAGGCCGTCGAGGCCGGCTTGACGGTGCAGCCGCACATCAAGACCTCGCTGGCGCCGGGCTCGCGCATCGTCACCGAGTACCTGACGCGTGCCGGCTTGCTGCCCTACCTCGAGAAGCTCGGCTTCGCGGTGGCCGCGTACGGCTGCACGACGTGCATCGGCAATGCCGGCGACCTCACGCCCGAGATCAACGAGGTCATCACGAAGAACGACCTGGTCTGCGCCGCGGTGCTGTCGGGCAACCGCAACTTCGAGGCGCGCATCCACCCGAACCTGAAGGCCAACTTCCTCGCCAGCCCGCCGCTGGTCGTCGCCTACGCCATCGCCGGCAACGTGATGAAGGACCTGATGACCGAGCCGGTGGGCTACGGCAAGAAGGGCCGTGCGGTGTACCTCGGCGACATCTGGCCCAGCAGCGACGAGGTCTACAAGCTGATGAAGCACGCGATGGACGCGAAGGCGTTCAAGGCCAACTACGGCAAGGTGCACGCCAAGCCGGGCAAGCTGTGGGAGCAGATCAAGGGTGTCAAGGGCCAGGTCTATACGTGGCCGAAGAGCACCTACATCGCGCAACCGCCGTTCTTCGAGGGCTTCGAGATGACGCCGAAGGCGCTCGAGGCCGGCGTCAAGGGCGCGCGCGTGATGGCGCTGTTCGGCGACTCGATCACCACCGACCACATCTCGCCGGCCGGCTCGATCAAGGAGAAGTCGCCGGCCGGCCAGTACCTGGTCGCCAACGGCGTGGCCAGGGCCGACTTCAACAGCTACGGCTCGCGGCGCGGCAACCACGAGGTGATGATGCGCGGCACCTTCGCCAACGTGCGCATCAAGAACCTGATGATCCCGCCCGCCGCCGACGGCTCGCGCGAGGAAGGCGGCGTGACGCTGTTCCAGCCGGGCGGCGACAAGATGTTCATCTACGACGCCGCGATGAAGTACATGGCCGCCGGCGTGCCCACCGTGATCTTCGCCGGCGAGGAATACGGCACCGGATCGAGCCGCGACTGGGCGGCCAAGGGCACGCAGCTGCTGGGCATCAAGGCCGTGGTGGCCAAGAGCTTCGAGCGCATCCACCGCAGCAACCTGATCGGCATGGGCGTGCTGCCGCTGCAGTTCAAGGCCGGTGACTCGTGGGAGAAGCTGGGGCTCAAAGGCGACGAGACCGTCGACGTGATGCTCGGCCGGGAAATCAAGCCGCAGGACGACGCCGCGCTGGTGATCACCTACGCCGACGGGCGCAAGGTCACGGTCACGGTGACGCTGCGCATCGACACCGCGATCGAGGTCGACTACTACCGGCACGGGGGCATCCTGCCGTTCGTCCTCAGGCAACTGCTGGCAGCCTGAGCGCACTCGGCGCCATGCCGGGGGGCGCGGCACGCGAGTGCCGCGCCCCTTCGCGCTTCACGATGCGTGCAAGCCCGCTGGCGCGGCGTGGCGGCACCGTCGACACTGGCAGCCACGATGCCTGCTCCCACCGCGCGCGCCCTCGCCCGGGGCTTCACGCTGACCGGCCCGCCGCCGGGTTTCGTCGACGACCCCTACCCGTTCTACGCGGCGCTGCGCGCCCACGCGCCGGTGCACGAGATGGCGCCGGGATCGCTGCTGCTGACGCGCCACGACGACGTCGCCGCGATGTACCGCGACCCTGCGGCGAGCTCCGACAAGCGGCGCGAGTTCGCGCCCAGGTTCGGCGCCGGCACACCGCTGTACGAGCACCACACGACCAGCCTGGTGTTCAACGACGCGCCGCTGCACACGCGCGTGCGCCGGCCGATCGTCACCGCGCTGAACCCGCGCGCACTGGCGCGCATGGAAGCGCCGCTGGTCGCCCTCGTCGACGCCCTGCTCGACCGCCTCGCCGCGCTGCCCGCGCCCGACCTGATCGACGACTACGCGGCGCGCATCCCGCTCGAGGTGATCGGCAACCTGCTCGACATCCCGCCGGCCGAACGCGGCCCGCTGCGCGACTGGTCGCTGGCAATCCTGTCGGCCCTCGAGCCGGCGCCGTCGCCCGCGGTGCTGGGGCGCGGCCACGCCGCCGTCGACGAGTTCAAGGCCTACCTGCGCGGCCTCGTCGCCGAGCGGCGCAGGCACCCCGGCGACATCGACACCGACGTGCTGACGCGGCTGATCCACGGCGACGGCGAGCCGCTGTCGGACACCGAGCTGCTGCACCAGTGCATCTTCCTGCTCAACGCCGGCCACGAGACGACGACCAACCTGATCGGCAACGGCGTGCACGCGCTGCTGGTGCACCGCGGCGAGTTCGACCGGCTGCGCGCCGACCCCGCACTGATCACAACCGCGGTCGAGGAACTGCTGCGCTTCGAGAGCCCGCTGCAGCTGAACAACCGCGTGACGACGGCGCCGGTGACGCTCGGCGGCCGCGACTGGCCGGCCGGCACCTTCGTGACGCTGGGCATCGGCGCGGCGAACCGCGATCCGGCGGTGTTCGCCGACCCCGACCGGCTCGACATCGCGCGCAAGCCGAACCCGCACCTGGCGTTCGGCCACGGCGCGCACGCCTGCGCCGGCATGAACGTCGCGCGCCTCGAGGCGCGCATCGCGGTCGGCCGCCTCGTCGCGCGGTTCCCGCGCGTCGACCTCGCGGCGCCGCCCGAACGCGACCCGCGCATCCGCTTCCGCGGCTTTCGGCGCCTGCCGGTGCGCATCGGCTGACGCCACGATGGCCGAGCCGTTCAAGCTGCTGCTCGATGCCGACGTCGTGCGCCGCGCCGGCCGCCACCTGCAGCGCACATGGCCGGCGTTCGACCGCCGCCGATTCGAGCGCCTGGCCCTCGACGGACTCGACGCACTCGAGCTGAAGGCGCGTGCGATGCACATCGCCGACGCGCTCGAGGCGACGCTGCCGCCGCGTTTCGCCGACGCCGCCGCGGTGATCGAGGCCGCGCTGGGCGCGCCGCTGCCGGTCGACGGCGAGCCGGCGCGCGACCGCGACGACGGCCTCGCCGGCTGGATCGTCTGGCCGCTCGGCGAGTTCGTCGCGCGCCGCGGCCTCGACGACGCGCCGCGCGCGCTGCAATGCCTGCACGCGCTGACGCAGCGCTCGAGCGCCGAGTGGGCGATCCGCCCGTTCATCGAACGCGACCCCGCCACCGTGTTCGCCACGCTGCGGCGATGGACGCGCGACCCCAGCGCGCACGTGCGCCGTCTCGCCAGCGAAGGCAGCCGTCCGCGGCTGCCCTGGGGGCAGCAGCTGAAGTCGCTGATCGCCGACCCGTCGCCGACGCTGCCGCTGCTCGCCGCGCTGCAGGACGACGCCAGCGCCACCGTGCGCCGCAGCGTCGCGAACCACTTGAACGACATCGCGAAGGACCACCCCGCGGTCGTCGTCGCGTGGCTGCGCGAACACCTGCCGGGTGCACCGCCGGCACGCATCAAGCTGCTGCGCCACGCCAGTCGCACGCTGGTCAAGCACGGCCACCCCGAGGTGCTCGCGCTGTGGGGCGCGGGTCAGCCGCTGCGCGGCCAGGTGGCGCTGCGCGTGTCGCCGCCCGCGATCCGGCTCGGCGACGCGATCACGCTCGAGGTGCGGCTGCATTCGACGGCGCGGCGCGCCCAGCCGCTGCTGATCGACTATGCGCTGCACCACGTGAAGGCCGACGGTGCGCCCCGGCCGAAGGTCTTCAAGGGCTGGAAGCTCGAACTCGCGGCCGGCGAGCAGCGGACGCTGCGCAAGCGCCACGCGCTGCGGCCGGTCACCGTGCGCCGCTACCACGCCGGGCGGCACGTCGTCGACCTGCGGGTCAACGGCCGCACGGTGGCCAGCGCCGCGTTCGACCTGCGGCTGTAGCCTCGCGTCAGCGCAGCCGGCGCGCCCAGTCGTCGGCGTCGAAGCCGACCGTGACGCTGCCGTCGGGCCAGCGCACCACCGGCCGACGGATCACGCTGGGCTGGCGCAGCATCAGCGCACGGGCCGCAGCGGCGTCGACGACGGCTGCCTTCGCCGCGTCGTCGAGGCGGCGCCAGGTCGTGCCCCGGCGGTTGAGCAGCGGTTCCCAGCCCAGCGCGGCGATCCAGTCGTCGAGCGCCTCGGCCGGCACGCCCGACTTCCTGAAGTCGTGGAAGTCGGCCGCGCGGCCATGGTCGACGAGCCAGGCGCGGGCGCGCTTGACGGCGTCGCAGTTCGTGATGCCGTAGACGATGGGGTTCATCTTCGAAAGTCGGCGTCAGTCGCGATCGCTGGGCGCGTCGCAGACCGGGTCGATCATGTAGCCGCCACCGTCGACCGCGCGGCCCGCGGCGTCGAAGGTCATGCGAAACCACAGGCAGTCGTTGGTCGGGTAGCGCCACGACCACACCACGTGGCCCTGCCAGCCCACCCGCTGCACCTCGCCAGCACGGCCGATGCGGCGCAGCACCTCGTCGGCGCCCATCCCAGGCGCGAGCGTCGCGAAGTGGCGCTCGCCCAGCACCTGCTCGGCACGCAGCGCGCGCCCGCCGGCGTCGACGTCGACCATCCAGGTCACGCGGCCGAACGGGCCGGTGGCGAACTCGAGCCGGGTCGTCCCGTCGGGCATCGCGTATCGGCCGGTCGGCGCGCCGAGCGCGCGCAAGACCTCGGCCTCGCTCTGGCCGGGCTGCACCGGCGCGCCGAGCGAGGCACAGCCGGCCAGCAGCAGCAGCAGCAGCAGCCAGGACCATCGCAGCAGTGGTGTCATCGGTACTCGCCTCTGGGGCCGGGTGAGCGCACGCACGGCGACCGCGTCACTCGCGCACGTGGCCCGACAGCTCGAACTGCGGCCGCACCTGACCGGCGCTTGTGTAGGCCGGCTGCACGTGCCGCGGATCGGTCGGCGCCACCTGGCGCACCGTCGCGACCCACGCCGGCGGCGGGGGTGGCGGCGACGGCGCGAGCCGGTCCAGCTCGTCGATGCGGTCGAGGTGGCGAACGATGTCGTCGAGGCTGCAGCGGCCGATGCGGTAGCACGACGGCAAGGCAGTTGCCCAGCCCGCACGCGATGCCGGGCCGCGCCACGCCAGCGGTGGCACGGCCTGCCCATGCGCCCACCACGGTGCGGCGTGCGCGGGCCACGCCAGATCGCTCGGCGCGGCGTGCCGCTGCGCGACGGCAGACGACGGCAGCGCCATGATCGCTGCCGCGGTCAGCAGGTGCAGCCACGACTCCATCGGCGCATCGTAGCGCCGCGCACGACGGCGCGCACCGGCGAGGTCATGCCCCTTGGCGGGCGTCCGGCGCCGGCCTCAGGCCACCGCGATCACGACGTGCAGGTGCCGCGGCCCGTGCGCGCCCAGCACCAGGCTGCCCTCGATGTCGGTGGTGCCGCTGGCCCCGGTCACGAGGTTGGCGTTGCGCGGCGGCTTCGCACCCTCCACCGCCCGCGCGTAGTCCTCGAGGTAGGCCAGGATGCGGCCGGCGCGCAGCAGAACCAGGTGGTGCAGAGGCAGGAAGTGCGCCAGCACCGGCGTCTCAGCGTCGGAGTGGAACACCAGCGAGCCGGTCTCGGCGATGCCCCAGCGCGCCAGGCCGACCGCGGCCGTTTCGTCGGGCGCCACCGCGTCGTGCACCTCGAACCCCGTCCAGTCGAGCGCGCGCAGCGCGGCCGCGGGCTGCAGCGCGATCGCCGGCGCGAGCCCGCGCGCGTCGAGGTAGCGGCGCACCGCCGCGGGCAGCTCGTCGGCACGGGCGATCCGGTCCACCGTCGCCGCCACCTTCGGCGTGGTCACGCGCGCGACGAAGGCGTCGACGAGCGACGTCGCGAGCAGCGCCGGGCGGGTCGATGCCGGGTCGTCGAGCAGCGCCGCGGCGTCGCGCCGGATCCGCGCCGCGTCGGCGGTGCGCGGGCCGAGCGCCGCGCGCACCGCAGCGAGGATGGTCTCGCGCGCGCTCATCGGCAGACCCCGCCCGCCGCGCGCCGGCAGACAAGCGCACGGCAGCAGCGCGGTGCGCTCATCGCCTGCCGCCCGCACCGACGTCGTCGCCTTCGGCCAGCATCGCCATGAAGGTCTTGCGCGCCGGCGCCGGGAAGTCGCGGTGCCGCGTCCACGCGCCCAGCCCCGGCATGCCGCGCACCCACCCGGCGCGCGCGAACAGCCGCATCGCGCGCACGCCCAGGGTCGCGCCCAGCCGGTACAGCCGCGGCCTCGCGGCGACGAAAGTGAACACGCCCAGGCCGAAGCGCATCGCGCCCGGCTCCAGGCCGTCGCGCCACGAGCGATCGCGCCAGCCCCGCAGCAGCGTCGGCAGCGGGATCCTCACCGGGCACACCTCCTGGCACTTGCCGTTGAGCGTGCAGGCGTGCGCCAGGTCGCGCGAGGTCTCGAGGCCGTCGAACACCGGCGTCAGCACCGCTCCCATCGGCCCCGGGTAGGTGCCGCCGTAGGCGTGGCCGCCGAGCTGGCGGAACACGACGCAGTGGTTCATGCACGCGCCGCAGCGGATGCAGCGCAGCATCTCGCGCAACGCGGCGTCGCCCAGCATGCGCGTGCGGCCGTTGTCCACCAGCACGATGTGGAACTCGTCGGGTCCGTCGCGATCGCCCGGCTGCCTCGGGCCGCAGTGGAACGTGGTGTACTGGGTGACGTCGGCGCCGGTGGCCGAGCGCACCAGCAGGCGCAGCATCGCGAACGCATGCGCGGTGCTGGGCACCAGCTTCTCGATGCCGGCGGTGACGATGTGCATGCGCGGCGGCGAGGTGGTCAGCTCGGCGTTGCCCTCGTTGGTCACGGTGCAGGTGGCGCCGGTGTCGGCGATCAGGAAGTTGGCGCCCGAGATAGCGACGTCGGCGCCGAGGAACTTGTCGCGCAGCTCGCGCCGCGCGCTGTCGACCATGGCCTCGATGGTCTCGTCGCGGTGCGGCACGCGGTGCGCGCGCTTGAACATCGCCGACACCTGCTCGCGCGTGCGATGCATCGACGGCCAGACGATGTGCGATGGCCGGTCGCCGCCGAGCTGCACGATGTGCTCGGCCAGGTCGGTCTCGACGCGCTCGATGCCGGCGGCGTCGAGCGCGTGCGGCAGCCCGATCTCCTCGCCGAGCATCGACTTGACGCGGGTGACGCGCCCGGCGCCGGCCTGCCGGCACAGCTCGACGACGATGCGCGAGGCCTCGTCGGCGGTCGCCGCCCAGTGCACGCGGGCACCGGAGGCGACGGCGTTGCGCTCGAACTCGGCCAGGTAGTGATCGAGGTGGGCAACGACATGGTCCTTGATGCGCTGGCCGCGCTCGCGCGCGGCCTCGAACTGCGGGAAGTCGGCCAGCGCGGCGGCGCGCTTGCGTTCGGCGGTGCCGGTGGTGCGGTCGATCGCGAGCTTGAGCGTCGCGTCGGCCAGCGCCGCGTCGGCTCGCGCCTTGAACGACAACGGTGCGGCGTGCATCGCTCAACCCTCCTCGCCGATGGCCGCATCGGCGCGACCGGCCAGCACCTCGGCGGCGTGGAACACGCGCACCGCCGAGCCGTTGCGCTTGAGCTTGCCGGCCATGTGCATCAGGCAGCCCATGTCGCCGCCGAGCAGCAGCTGCGCGCCGCTGCCGTCGATGGCGGTGGCCTTCTCGCCGACGACCGCGTTCGAGATCGCCGGGTACTTGACGCAGAACGTGCCGCCGAAGCCGCAGCACACGTCGTGGCCCTGCAGCGGCTTCATCGCCAGCCCGTCGACCGCCGCCAGCAGCGCGCGCGGCTGGCCGAAGACGCCCAGCTCGCGCAGCCCCGAGCAGCTGTCGTGGTACGTGGCGCTGGCGTCCAGGCGGCGGCCCGACGGCCGGAAACGCATGACGTCGACGAGGAAGCTCATCAGCTCGTGACTGCGCTCACCCAGGCGCCGGGCACGCTCGGCCCACGGCGGATCGTCGGCCAGCGCCTCGGGATAGTGCGTGCGCGTCATGCCGACGCACGACCCCGACGGCGCGACCACGTAGTCGTACGGCTCGAAGATCTCGATGAAGCGGCGCGCCAGCAACGCCGTGTCGCGCGTGTCGCCGCTGTTGAAGGCCGGCTGGCCGCAGCAGGTCTGCGCCGACGGCACCTCGACGCGGCAGCCGGCCTCGCGCAGCAGCTGCAGCGCCGAGAAGCCCACGTTGGGCCGCATCGCGTCGACCAGGCAGGTCACGAACAGCGCGACGCGTGGCGACGACGCCGTCGACGGAACCGGGGGGCTGGCCATGGGCGTGCTTTCGGTTGGGGTGGCGTCGGACGCAGCCCCGCCGATGCGCGCTGCTGCCGACGCGACGATAACGCATCGGGGCATCGGGCGGTGGCCGCGTGCCGACCGCCGCTCAGGGCGGCTTCACGCCGATCAGCGGGTCGCCCCAGCGCAGCAGATGCATCGCGATCATCGCCAGCGCACCGGTCGATGCGACGTAGTAGACCGTCGGCAGGACGGTGCGGCGCAGCGTCTGGCCCTCGCGCCCCATCAGGCCCACCGTCGCCGACGCGGCGACGACGTTGTGGATGGCGATCATGTTGCCGGCTGCCGCGCCGATCGACTGCGCCGCCACCATCGTCGCGCCGCTGACGCCGAGCGCCTGCGCAACGCTGTACTGATACTGGCCGAGCATCAGGTTCGAGACGGTGTTCGAACCCGCGAGGAAGGCGCCGAGTGCGCCGACGGCCGGCGCGAACAGCGGGTAGACGTCGCCGACCGAGCCCGCCACCCAGCGCGCCATCGCTATCGGCATGCTCGCCAGTCCGTGGGCGTTGACACCCGACTGGATCATGATGCGCACCATCGGCACCGTGAACACCAGCACGAAGCCTGCGCCCAGCAGCGTGCCGCCGGACTCGCGCGCCGCCTTGACGAAGCCGGTGACCGGCATGCGGTGCAGGGCGATCGTGACCAGGCAGACGAACACGAGGACGCCGCCCGGCAGGTACAGCGGCTGGAAGCTGCCACCGATGCCGGTCTCGCCGAGGATGTCGCCTGCGCCGATGCTGACCGACTGCATCCACGCCTTGAGCGGCTCGATGGTGCGGCTGGCCACCAGCAACAGCGCCAGCAGCCCGTAGGGCACCCACGCCAGCAGCGTCGGAATGCGCCGGCTGCCGAGCTCGTCGAGCTTCATCTCGACGTCGCCCATCCACTCGGCCGGCCACTGCCTCGGGTCGGCGAAGTCCCAGCTCTGCTTCGGCACCAGGAAACCGGCGCGCGCGGCCAGTGTCGCCAGCGCCAAGCCGGTGAGGCCGCCGAGCAGCGACGGAAACTCCGGCCCCAGGTAGCGTCCGGCCAGGCCGTAGGGCACGGTGAACGCGAAGGCCGCGAACAGCGCGAACGGCACCGCCGGCAGCGCCTCGGCCCACGAGCGGTTGCGGCCGAAGAAGCGGGTCATGAACAGCACCAGGAACACCGGAATCAGCGTGCCGGCGATCGCGTGTCCCAGCGCGACCCGCTCGACCACCAGGTCGAAGAAGTCGGCCCAGCTCAGGCCCTGCGCTTGCAGCGCCTGCGTCATCGACTCGCGCTGCAACCCGCCCTGCACACCGACGATCAGCGGCGTGCCGACGGCGCCGAACGACACCGGGGTCGACTGGATGATCATGCCGAACGTCACCGCCGACAGCGCCGGGAACCCCACCGCGACCATCAGCGGCCCGGCCACCGCCGCCGGCGTGCCGAAGCCCGATGCCCCCTCGATGAAGCTGCCGAACAGCCACGCGATCAGGATCACCTGGATGCGGCGGTCGGGGCTGATGCGCGCGAAGCCGCTGCGGATCCCGGCGATGCCGCCCGAGTGTTTCAGCGTGTTGAGCAGCAGCAGCGCACCGAAGACGATCCACAGCACCTGCACGGTGACGATCAACCCTTCGAGCGTGGCCGCGGCCACCCGGTTGAAGCCGACACCCCAGGCGAACAGCGCGATCGACGCCGTGACGAGGTAGACCAGCGGCATCGCGCGCCTGGCCGGCCAGCCGAGGCCGACCAGCAGGATGCCCGACAGGGCGATCGGCGTGAAGGCCAGGAGTGCCTGCAGACCAGCGGTCACGATCACCCTCCTCGGTGCGCGGGCAGTCCCGGCGCGGATCGCCCAAGCCATTGGACGGTCTTCCGCTGCCGCCTCGGCCGTCGCCGCGACGACCGCGTTCGTGGCGTCGAAGGCAGACCACGCCTTGTCCGTCGGGAACGCCTCGCTGTCAATGGTGGCACCGCCGCGGCACACTGCGGCATCGACCTCTTGACAGGAGCCCTCACGTGCCCGACGCACCGCAAGACCTCGGCGCCGACCGCAGCCCGCTGGACTATCCGTTCGACGGCCCGCCCTCCCCCGGGCGCACCGTCGAGATCGCCTCCGGCGTGCACTGGATGCGCATGCCGCTGCCGTACGCGCTGGACCACATCAACCTCTACGCGATCGACGACGGCGCCGGCTGGGCCATCGTCGACACCGGCACGCGCACCGAAGCCGTCGCCGCGGCCTGGCGCGAGCTGTTCACGCTGTCGCCGCAGCGCTCGCTGTCGCGCATCTTGGTCACCCACATGCACCCCGACCATGTCGGCATGGCCGGCTGGCTGGCGCGCAAGTTCGGCGTGCGTCTTTGGATGACGCGCCTGGAGTACCTGAGCTGCCGGGTGATGGTGGGCGACACCGGCCGCGAGGCGCCGCCGGAGGCGATCGAGTTCTACCGCCGCGCCGGCTGGGGCGACGCGGCGATCGAGACCTACCGCGCGCGCTTCGGCAACTTCGGCAAGCACATCCACCCGCTGCCCGACAGCTTCCGCCGGCTGCATGACGGCGAGCGGCTGGCGATCGGCGCGCACGAGTGGCAGGTCATCGTCGGCACCGGCCACTCGCCCGAACACGCCTGCCTGTACTGCCCGGCACTGAAGCTGCTGGTCTCGGGTGACCAGGTGCTGCCGCGCATCTCGTCGAACGTGTCGGTCTACCCGCTCGAGCCCGACGCCGACCCGCTCGCCGAGTGGATGGCCTCGCTCGACAGGCTGCAGCGCCTGGTGCCCGACGACGTGCTGGTGCTGCCGTCGCACAACGAGCCGTTTCGCGGCCTGCACCGTCGCATCGACGCGCTGCGCCGCGGCCAGGAGCTGGCGCTGGTGCGCCTGCGCCGCACGCTGGCCGAACCGAAGCGGGCGATCGACGTCTTCGCGGCGCTGTTCGCACGTGCGATCCCCGAGGACAACGTGCCGCTGCTGGGCATGGCCACCGGCGAGAGCCTGGCCTGCCTGAACTGGCTGCTCGCACGCGGCGAGGCGGTGCGCGAATGCGGCGCCGACGGGGTCGACCGCTATCGGATCGCGTGATGCGGCTGCACTTGCCATCCGGTGGGTCGTGGCACGCTCGGGTCGACCGCCTCGGCCACCGCAGCGCAGGAGCCGGTCGCAACAGCGACACCTCGCGGTGCCGCGGCGGGACGCGTCAGCCGCCACCGGAATCACGACGGCCGGCCCGCCTTCGGGCCGAGCCCACATGTACTCGTGTAGGCACGGCGGCGAGCACGTCGCGACCGTCGCCGGCAACGTGCCGGCGGCGCAAAAGCGGGATCGCGGCGATGCGCAGGTGCGCCTGCAGACGCCCGAAGCAGTGGCTGGTCCTGTTGCACTGGAGCACTGGAGCACTGGGTTTCCTCGGGTCGTCTGCGTGCATGCATGGCTGGCATGTGCCGGTCGTTCGGCACCGGATGTCGCGATTCGTGAATCCGCGCTGGCCGAGCTCCCCGACCGGCAGGCCCTCGACCTAGATGGCTTCGTGCCGACTCGATCTGCCGAACCGCGGGCGACGGCGCCGCCGCGGCGTCCTTCCTCACGATGGTCGGGCGCTGCAGCGCCGGCTCTGCGGACTCGGCGTCGTCGGCCGCGGTCGAATCACCCCGGCATCCCTGGGCGGCGCAATGCAGGTCGCCGACGCCGGACACGCAGACGTGTGGACGTGGCGCCCGCAGTCCGGTCCGATGCCATCGCCGCTGCCACGCCGCGAGGCCGGCGCGCTTCGGTGACCGATCAGCGCCACGAGTCCTGGTTCTTCGGCAGCAGGCCGCCCGGGTCGTGCACGTCGAGCCGATCGCCGGGCGCCAGCGACTGCGTGTAGACCACCAGGTTGACGCCGCCCGGCGCCACCGCGGAGCCGAACACGATGCCCTTGGCGCTGGCCGCCAGCGCCTCGTCGGCAGCCCGCCAGCTGGGGGGTTCCAGCCGCCGGTCGAACCACAGCTCGCGCCAGTCGCAGTGGAAGTCGGCCCAGGGTTGCGACCAGTGCACCGCGTCGAACCCGCCACGGTAGTCGACCGCCGGCGCGATCTGCACGATGTACGTCACCAGCGTGCCCGGCGGCATCAGCGGCGACAGCTGCTGGTACTCGCGGATGGCGGTGTGCGCGTCCAGGGACAGGTACAGCGCGGGCGTGCCGGGCCGGTTCGCGCGGCCACCGTGGGCGGCGGCGCCGGCGCCGCTGGTGGGTGCCACCGCCCAGCGCGGCGTGTGCATGCGCCAGGCGATGACCGGACCCAGCGCGTCGAGGATCATCCCGCGGCGCCGGCCTCGAGCGACATCACATAGCGCAGCAGGTCGTCGGTGCGACCTTCGGACACCAGGCGCTCCGGCGTGCGATAGCCGAACACCGCCAGCGGCTCGTTGCGGAACCAGCACAGCGCCCGACCGACGTCGCCGTTCAGGTCGGTGGCGGCCTTGATGACGCGCATCGACTCGCGCAGGTAGTCCTGCAAGGCACGCGAGCCCGGGGCCCGCCCGATCGTGTTGCGGTGCACATGCGCCTGGTCGGCCAGGGTCTGCAGGTCGACGTGCAGCGCCTGCGCGAAGCGCCGCGGCGAGAGCACGGTCGTGGGCAGGTCGGGATCGCGCAGGAACGCCTGCAGGTCGGCGAAGGTGCGTCCGACGAACGCCGCGTCCAGGACGTCGACATCGCTCATTATTGCCCCATCATCGCATCAATGATGCACTATTGAAGCACACATGATGCACCCCGTCCATCCACCCCGCCTTGACCCCACCACCGGTCGTGGCCGCCAGCGACCGGCGCCGAGCCGCCGACGTCCGGCCCGGTGCCGTCGGCGCGCCGGTCCGGCGCGGTCGTGCTTCGGCGAGGCCGCGTCCTTGCCGGCTTGCCGACCCTCGAGACCGCTCCATAGAATGGGCCTCGAAGCGGGGGGCCCGCTCGGGAGCGAGCTGCATGGCCGAAGCAATCGACAAGGCGCGATGGCCGCGTACGCTGTTCGCCGCAGGTCTGCTGGCCTGCATCGCCGTCAACGCGCCGCCTGCGCGGGCCCAGGACGCCGCCAAGCCCTGTGCGGCGGTGCTGATGCACGGCAAGGGCGGCAGCCCGCGGTACATCGGCTTCTTCGGGCGAAGGCTCGAACCGTACTGCAAGGTCAAGCTGCTCGAGATGCCCTGGTCGCAGCGCCGCGACTACGACGCCCCGTATCCCCAGGCGCTGCAGGAGGTCGCGGCGGAGGTTCAGTCCTTCCGTGCCCAGGGGTACCAGCGTGTGACCGTCATGGGCCACAGCTTCGGGGCCAATGCGGCCATGGCCTACATGGCGCACGTGGGCGACGCCGATGCCGTTGTCGCGCTGGCCCCCGGGCATGTCCCTGCGACCATGTACGAGCGGGGCATCGGCAAGGCGGCGGTGGACAAGGCACGCGATCTGGTGCGGGCCGGCCAGGGCAACGAGAAGCTGACGATGGAGGACCTGAACCAGGGCGAGCGTCGCAGCGTCCGCATGACGGCCGAAGTGCTGTGGAGCTATTTCGACCCGGCCGGGCTCGGGCATATGCCGGCGACGGCCGCCGCATTCAAGAAGCCCGTGCCCTTCCTCTGGGTGGTCGGCACGGCCGATCGGATGCACGCGGCCGGCGAGGACTACGCCTTCCGCAAGGCGCCCGCGCACCCGGCCAGCAGGTACCTGGCGGTGTCCGCCGGCCACACCGACGCGCCCGACGTGGCGGCCGACCAGGTGCTGGAGTGGCTGAAGGCATTGCCTTGAGTCAAGGGCCTCGAGGAAGGTGCCGGGAGACTCGAAGGCAGCGTCGCAACCTCGACGCCGCGTGAAGTCGGTGTGATCCACGGGCGGCCGCGCACGGGTCGCGACCCCACGATCCCCGCATGCGCCGCATGCACCGTAAGAGCGCCGACATGCCGGGCGCCCTCGTGCGCCGCCGGGACGCGGCCACGCTGGCCGGTGTGCTGCTCGAACTCGCCGCCGGGCACGACGACCTGCGGGCACGTGGCGCGGGATTTGCAGCGGTTGCGTGAGCTTGCCGGGCACGGCCCCGACGTGTCGCCTCGGGCGACCCCTGCCGCCTTCGAGTCCGCAGTGCGCAGCCGGCACGGGCGCAAGTGGAGCGTCCGGCGTCTGGTGGACCCGTCGTCGGGTCGACGGGCAGACACACCCCCGGACCGGGCGACTCGGCACGCTGCGCGCCGTCGACCGCAGCGCCCGCAGCAGGCGACACGACCCGCAGGACGGTTTCACGGTCCGGGAGTCGCAGCGATACTTCGATCGTGCGAAGCGTCGACGGGAGATCGCGATGAAGCATACGGCCGCGTGGATCCTGGCACTGTTCGGCATGCTGCCGGCGCTGGCGCAGCAAAGCCCGAACGACATCGCGATGCTGAAGAAGTACGCCGGCACCTGGGCGGTGGACTGCGCCAAGCCGGGCGTGCGGCTCGGCATCGACGTCAAGGCGCTGACGCTCAGCGGTGGCGGCAAGCGGGTGAGCAGCGGCTCGCCACCGATGGCTGCGTTCAGCTACTTCGGCCAACAGCAGCCACCCGCCGGCTTCGAGGCCGCGCTGATCGGCGAGGGGCGTGCCGCCAGCCTGACGTTCATGGCGATGAACGACGCTTCGGGCGCCTACGTCACGGTCGACGCCGACGGCGCGCTGGACAGGCAGTTCGGCAAGGCGGCGCTGGCGGGCAAGTTCCGGCGTTGCCCTTGATGTGACCGCCGGTGCGCGGCGGTCGCGATGCGATGCGAACTGCGCGCCGACGATCTCGTCGAGCGCTCGCACAACGCGACTCTCAGCGAAGCGCGAGAGCGCGGACTGCCGGGGCCCGCGGTCGGATATGCTTTGTCCCGGCCTGCGCCGCGCGTGCTGCGCCACACCCGGCCACACACTCGAGAAGAGGAACGCATCATGGGTCTCGTCCAGGCAGCGGTTGGAGCGATCGGTGGCTCGCTCGCCGACCAGTGGAAGGACTTCTACACCGTGCCCGACGGCCTGCCGGCGACAGCCGCGCTGTTCGCCGCGGTGCCGCGCGGCACCAACGCCGGGCGGGGCTCCAACACCCGGGGCTCGTCGAACATCATCACCAACGGCTCGCGCATCGTCGTGCCCGAGGGCTACGGCCTGCTGCTGATGCAGGACGGCGCCGTCACCGCCTTCGTCGCCGAGGCCGGCGGCTACGAGTGGAACTCGGACGACCTGCAGTCCCGGTCGATCTTCAGCGGCGGCGGCCTGTTCGACTCGCTGGTGCGCCAGAGCTGGGAGCGTTTCAAGTTCGGTGGCCAGCCCGGCGCGCAGCAGGCTGCGTTCTTCGTGTCGCTGAAGGAATTGCCGGACAACCGCTTCGGCACCCAGTCCGAGATCTACTGGGACGACGGCTACCTGAACGCGCAGGTCGGTGCCATCACCCGCGGCAGCTACACGCTGCAGATCGTGGACCCGATCCGCTTCGTCAAGAGCTTTGTGCCCGCCAGCTACCTGCAGCCCGGTCGGGTGTTCGATTTCACCGATCTGGACAACGCGGCCGCCGGCCAGCTGTTCAACGAGGTCGTGAGTTCGTTGGCACCGGCCTTCAGCCTCTACACCAACGACCCGGCCAAGGGCAACCGAATCACCCGCATCCAGCAGGACTCGATCGGCTTCGCCGCCAGCCTGTCCGAAGCGGTCGAGCGGGCCTACCACTGGAAGACCGACCGCGGCCTGGTCATCGTCAAGACCGCCATCGTTTCCATCGAGTACGACGCCCACACGCGCGAGATCCTCAAGACGGTGCAGCGCGCCGACGCGCTGACTGGCGCGCGCGGCAACGCCAACCTGCAGGCCTCGGTGGCGGCGGGCGTGCAGGCGGCGGGCGAGAACGCCGGCGTCGGCGGCATCTTGGGCATGGGTGTGGCCACCGGCGGCCTGGGTGGCTTGGCCGGCCTGCAGCAGCCGGCGGCCGCGGCGCCTGCGGTCGCACCCGCACCGCAGGCCGCACCGGCCCCGGCGGTCGACGACCCGATGGCCCGCCTGACCCAGGCCAAGCAGATGCTCGATGCCGGGCTGATCACCCAGGCCGACTACGACGCGGTCAAGGCCAAGGCACTGGGCCTGTAACGGCCAGCGCACCGCGTGGCGCCGCTCCCGCCGAACAGGCCCGCCGGGCCGGGCTCGCCGCAGGACATGCCGCCTGAGCCAGGGCAGCCACCGATCGACCCGGACACCCTGCCCCGGCCGATCCGCGACGAACTGCTGGCGCCCGACCCCGCGGCGATCGACACCGCGTCCAGGGAACTGCGCGACGGTCTGAACCAATGCCCCAAGTGCGGTTCGACCGAGGTGCGACACCGACCGGAGTCCGACCGGCTGATCTGCCTGTACTGCCGCCACGAGTGGGCGGCCACGCGGGTGGAGGACGCGTTCGGCCTGGGCGAAGGCATCGCCGACCTGCGGGGCACGCAGGTCGCGTCCGGCGCGCGCGACATCGCGGCCGACGCGCAGAGCCTGCGCAGTTACAAGTGCGGCGGCTGCGGCGCCGAGGTGGTGATCAACACCGAGACCGCGATGACCGCGCGCTGCCACTGGTGCCGGCACGTGCTGGGCGTCAACGAGCAGATCGACAACGGCGCGGTGCCCGACGCAGTGCTGCCCTTTCACGTCAAGAAGGACGACGCGGTGGCGCGAATCCGCCAGTTCGTCAACAAGCGCCGGCTGTTCGCGCTCGAGGCCTTCAAGGACGAGTTCACCCCCGAGAACGTGGTCGGCGTCTATCTGCCCTACATGGTGGTCGACGCGCGCGGCAGCGCCGACGTGGCGGGCTTCGGCGAAATCGAAACGCGCCGCTACACGCGGGGCCAGGGCAAGAACAAGCAGACCTTCTACGACGCCGACGTCTGGCGCGTGCAGCGGCACGTCGATTTCACGGTGGACGACCTCACGCTCGAGTCCAGCGCCAGGCGCGGCAATCTCGATGCCCGCACCAACACCCACAACGTCATCAACACCATCTTGCCGTTCGACACGAAGAACGCGGTGAAGTGGAACGCCTCCTACCTGGTGGGCTACACGTCGGAGAAGCGCGACCGCGACGTGCAGCAACTGATGCCGCGGCTGCAACAGCAGATGCTGTCGATCGCCCGCGCCCAGGTGCAGCCTTCGGTGCGGCGCTACGACCGGGGCGTACGCTGGGAGCGCGAGCGCATGGACCTGAAGGGCACGCGCTGGGTGGCCATGTACCTGCCGGTGTGGCTGTACGCGTACCACCAGCCGGGGCCGGGGAGTCGCCCGGGAGGCGGGCTGCTGCACTACATCGCGGTCAACGGCCGCACCGGCGAAACCATGGGCAGCGTGCCGCTGCAGCAGTGGAAGCTCATCCTTGCGGCGCTGACCATCGGCACGGTGGTCGAGGCGCTGGCGCTGTGGCTCATCGCGCGCTGAAGTGAACCTCCCCCGACGCACTTCGCGCGCCCCCTCCCGAGGCGGGGGCGCCGCCAGCGGACCGGCAAAGCCGGGCCCGCGGCGATCGCTCGATGGCGTCGGGTTCGTGCGTCGCGTTTCGCACGAAGCGCGGTGGAGCAGCTGAAGTGGACTTCGACGGCGACGCCATCCTCTTCCTGCTGGCGCTGGGCCCGGCCAGCGCGGTCGGCTTCTACTGGGCGATCTACCGTCACTACCGCAACACCGACAAGTCACACGCCTACGAACACGAAACCGCGGTCGACGTGCTGGCCCTGACCGGCGTCGAGGCCGACCGCAAGGTCGATGAAGTCCGCGCCACCCGCTCGCCGCGCATTCAAGGCGACAACGTGGGCGAGCATCGGCAGCGCGTGCAGTCGATGTAGGGTGTCGACGGCGACACAGCGCAGGGCGGTCGACCCAGCGCAACCTCCGACCACACCATGCCGGGCACCGTGCGGCCCCTCACCCACCGGCGGGGAGGGACCTGCATGCGGGGGGGGCTGTCTCGGAGACCTTGATCGAACACAAGAACGCCGTGCGAAGGTCATGCTGTCATGAGTTCGAGAGATCGAGGTTTGCGGAGGTCCACACATGAGGCGGTCAGGCATTCGGAGTTGGGTGGTCGGCCACGCGCTGTCACTGCTGATCGGTTTGTGCGCAAGCGCAGCCGTTGCCGGAACCGTCGTCTACGACGCGGCCGCGGACTTTTCTGCAACGAACAATCCGAACGGGGTCTGGTCGTACGGCGCGAAGCAGCAGGTCGGCGGCGCCTTCACTCCCTACTCGCGCACGAAGGTCGACGGCGGGAACGATACATGGTTCGAACTGGATTCCTGATCTACTCACAGGTCTGGGGCATCGAGCCGTGGATCGCGTACGACGGAATTTCCTCGCACCTGCTGATGCACCCGGGCGTGATCACGTACCCGTACGAGCAGTACAACAAGCTGCCGTATTCGGTGCTGCGCTGGACAGCGCCCGCCGACGGGATGTACGAGGTTGATGCCCGGTTCTTCGGGTTCGGGTTCGCCAACTTCGAGCCGGGCACAACCACGGACGTGCACGTGCTGCTCAACGAGGTCGCGCTGCTCGACGCCTACATCGTGGGCCCTTCGGCACAACAGCTCTTCGCGGGCAGGCGGTTCTTCGCGGCTGGGGATACGCTGGACTTCGCCGTCGGGCCGGCGACCGATGTCGGCCCGCTATACGACTACCAGGGCGACATGACGGGCTTGTCGCTCGCCATCACCGCCGTCCCCGAGCCCGCGACCGCGCTGCTTCTCTGCGCAGGCCTGGCGGGGCTGATCGGGATGCGACGCACACGGGGGTCCATGAGCTGACCGCGCCGTCGAACCGGCAGCAGCCGATGGCAAGACGGCCCACGCGTCGCTGCGTGAGCCGCTCGGGTGTGTCTTGGTGGGCCCTGTAGGATTCGAACCTACGACCAACGGATTAAGAGTCCGCTGCTCTACCAGCTGAGCTAAGAGCCCGTTGCCTCGCGGCGTGTCGTCTGCGCCGGACCTTCGATCCGGTGGTGGGTCGTGCAGGATTCGAACCTGCGACCAACGGATTAAAAGTCCGCTGCTCTACCAGCTGAGCTAACGACCCCCGTTGGCAGCGCCGCGAATTATAGCCATCTCGATCGCAGCGCCGGCAGCGCCCACAGCAGCTGTCGCACCGCCTCGCCGGCGGCCACCAGGCCGAAGGTCGCGGTCACCGTGACGGTCGACCCGTAGCCGGCGCAGTTCAGGCTGCCGTCGACGTCGCCGCCGTCGGCCGGCCGGTGCACGCGCTCCTTCGAGTACACGCAGCGCAGCCCCATCGCCTCGCCGCCGCGCGGCGCACCGTGGTCGCGGCGCAGGCGCTGGCGCAGCGACGCCAGCAGCGGGTCGTGCGTGACGTGGGCCAGGTCGTCGACCGCGACCGCCTGCGCCGAGAGCTTGCCGCCGGCTGCACCGACGCCGACGAAGGGCACGCCGCTGCGCATCGCCCAGGCGGCCAGCGTCAACTTGGCACCAATGCCGTCGCAGGCGTCGATCACCACATCGACCGGCTGCGGCAGCAGCGCGGGCCAATTCGCCGCGTCGACGAACTCCTCCACCGCCTGCACGTCGCAACCGGGGTGGATGTCGGCCAGCCGCTCGCGCAACGCCAGTACCTTGGCCTGCCCCACGGTGGCGCCGCGGGCCTGCACCTGGCGGTGGATGTTGGACTCGCTGACGTGGTCCAGGTCGATCAGCGTCAGACCGGCCACGCCGCAGCGCGCCAACGCCTCGGCGGCCCACGACCCGACGCCGCCGACACCCACCAGCGCCACGCGCGCGGCGCGCAGCAAGCGGTAGCCGTCGTCGCCGTACAGGCGGCGCAGCCCGGCGAACCGACGCTCGAGGTCGGCCTCTTCGCCACCGACGCTGCCCGCGTCGGCCAACCCCTCGGACGCAGCGCTCACGCCTGCCGCTCCAGCCGCCACGCCTGGTAGCGCACGCCGAGCACCGCGCCGCCGACGATGCCGCCCAGCGCGATGAAGCTGCCCAGCGCCAGCGTCGACACGCCGGTCAGCCCCTGGCCCACGGTGCAGCCGTAGGCGGTGACACCGCCGATGCCCATCAGCGCAGCGCCGACGATGTGATTGGCCAGGTCCTCGACGCCGCCGAAGCCCTCCCAGCGGAACGTGCGGCTGGCCAGCGCCCACGCCGCCGACCCGGCAACCACGCCGAACACCGAGACGACGCCCAGCGTCAGGCGCTTGTTCGCGTCGCTGAACAGGATCAGCCAGTCCAGCGCGTAGGCGATCGGCGCGACGAAGGTCAGCGACTCCATGCTGCGCGTGTTCGTCGCCAGGTACACCGGCTCGAGCGTGTCGGGGTGCTCGGGCACGAAGCCCATGCGCCCGGACACCCACCACACCGCGACGATCACCGCGCCGATGCCCACGCCGCCGAGCAGCGTCTCGGGCGCGCGCCCCTCGGCGCGCGCGAGCGCCCATGCCACCAGCGCGCCGCCGAACGCCAGCCCCAGCACGCCGGCCAGCAGCGGCACCGGCGCGCCGCTGGCGTGCGCCAGCAGCGACGGCAGGTCCTGCCCCGCGGGCAGCGTCAGCGCGACGCGGTCGACGCTGTCGACGCGCCACACGGCGGTGATGCCGCGCAGCGTCATGTACGAGGTCACCGACAGCGTGAGCAGCACCACCAGCGCCTTCAGGCTGCCGCCGCCCACGCGCACCAGCGACTTGCTGCCGCAACCCGACGCCAGCACCATGCCGAAGCCGAAGACGACTCCGCCGGCCAGGTTGGATAGCCAGATCAGTCGCTCGGTGGCGTACACGCTGTCGCCGGCACGCACCCAGCCCAGCGCGACCATCGCGTTGAAGCCGATCATCGCGGTGCCGATCGCCAGCACCCACATGCGCATGCGCGACCAGTCGCCGAAGTTGACGATGTCGGTGACGGCGCCCATCGTGCAGAAGTGCGTGCGCTGCGCGATCGCGCCGAACAGCGCCGACAGCACGAACACGGCCCACAACACGTGCCGCGTCAACGACGCGACGTCGACGGTCTCCATCGGATGATTCTAGAGACCGGCCCACCCCGCCCTGCGGGTACGCACGGGGACCGGCACGCTCGGCTCAGCGCAGCGCGGCGAGACGGTCCTTCGCCGCCGCCGCGGCCTCTGAGCGCGGGTAGGCCTTCTGCAGGTCGGTCAGCGTCGTGCGCGCCGCGCGCGTGTCCTTCGTCTCGATCTGCGCGTTGGCCACCGCGAGCATCGCCTCGGGCGCGCGCGGGTGGTTCGGCGACTTGGCGACGAACTCGCGCAGCACCGCGATCGCGCCGGCGTGGTCGCGCTTGCCGTACAGCGCGTTGCCCAGCCAGAAACGCGCCGACGGCGCATAGCCGCCGTCGGGCCAGCGCTTGACGAACGCCGCGAAGGCGTCGGCGGCACCGGCGAAGTCGGCGCCGCGCAGCAACGCCAGCGCGGCGTCGTAGTCGCGCTTCTCGGCCGCTTCGGCGAGGAACTCCTGCCCGTCAAGCGTGACCTTCTGCGGCTCGAACCGGCGCAGCCGCTCGTCGATGGCCTGCGTCAGGTCGAGCTGGCGGCGCTGCAACTCGGCGATGTCGCGCGCCAGCGTCTCGTCGCTGCCGCGCAGCCGCGCCACCTCGCCACGCAGTTGCTCGAGCTGTGCGTTCAGGTCGACCAGCCCGCGGCGCAGCAGACCGATCTGCTCGAGCAGGTCGGCGTTGGCACGCGTGTGCTGCTCGAGCTGCGCGCGCAGCCGCTCGTTGTCCTGTTCGACCTTCGCGCGCAGGTCGACGATGGCCTTGCGCGCCTCGTTGTCGGGGAACAGCTGCGCCTGCGCCACGGGGGCAACCCCCAGCAGCGACAGCAGCAACGCGGCCGCGGCGGCCAGCGATCGCGGCGCGGGCATCAGCGGTCCTTCAGCTCGGCGCGCCGGTTCTTCGCCCACGCGTCCTCGTTGCTCGCGGCCACGGCCGGGCGCTCCTCACCGAAGCTCACCGCCTCGAGCTGCGCGTCGTCGACGCCGAGCAGCGTCAGCGAGCGCAGCACCGCCTCGGCGCGGCGCTGGCCCAGCGCCAGGTTGTACTCGCGCCCGCCGCGCTCGTCGGTGTGGCCCTCGATGACGACGCGCTGGTTGCGGTTGGCCACGAGCCGCTTCGCGTGCGCCTCGACCAGCGGCTGGAACTCGCCCTTGACGACGTAGCTGTCGAAATCGAAGTAGACGACGCGGTCGAGCGTGGTGGCGGCTGCGGCCTGCCGGCCCAGGTCGACGCTGGCGACCTGCGACTGGCCCGCACCGGCACCGGTCGCGCCGCTGCCCGCCGCACCGGCCGCGGCGCCGTCCACCGGCACCGGCGTGCGCGACTCGACCGGCGGCGCCTTGTCGTCGAGCTTCACCGGCGTCGAGCACCCGGCCAGCCCGAGGGCGGCCAGGGCCAGCAGGCCGGTGGCGAGGGTTGCACGCATCGAAGTCATGGCTGGATCTCCCTTCGGTTCAAGAAAACGTTCGATCGGGTGCGGGCGGCGCGGCGTGCGCGGCACGAAGTCAGCGCCCGTAGGGCCCCCACACGGGTTCGCGCACGTCGGCGCCCGAGGCGGCCAGGCGCGTCTTGATGCGCCCGTCGAGCGTGCTGGTCATCAGCACGTCGCGCCCGCCGGCGCGCGTGGCGTAGATGACCAGGCGGCTGTTCGGCGCGAAGCTCGGGCTCTCGTCGTCTTGGGTGTCGGTCAGCGCGGTCACCTTGCCGCCGGCCAGCTCCATCGTCATCAGCCGGAACGCGTTGCCGCTGCGCGTGACGTACGCCAGCGTGCGCCCGTCGGGGCTGATCGCCGGGCTGATGTTGTAGCTGCCCTCGAAGCTCACGCGCTCGGCGGCACCGCCGGCCACCGGCATGCGGTAGATCTGCGGGCTGCCACCGCGGTCGCTGACGAAGTACAGCGTGCGCCCGTCGGCGGTGAACGCGGGCTCGGTCTCGATCGAGGTGCCCTGCGTCAGCCGACGCGGCTCGCCACCGGCCGCAGCCAGCAGGTACAGGTGCGAGCCGCCGTCGCGCGACAGCGTCAGCGCCAGCTGGCTGCCGTCGGGCGACCAGGCCGGCGCGCTGTTGCTGCCGCGGAAGTTCGCCAGCACGCGGCGGCGCCCGCTGGCCACTTCCTGCACCCACACCACCGCCTTCTGCGACTCGAACGACACGTAGGCCAGCTGCTTGCCGTCGGGCGACCAGGCCGGCGAGATGATCGGCTCGGGGCTGGCCAGCGCCACCTGCGCGTTCTCGCCGTCGGCATCGGCCACGTGCAGGGTGAAACGTCCGTTGCTTCGCGTCACGTAGGCGATCCGCGTGGCGAACACGCCGGGCTCGCCGGTGAGTTGCCGGTACACCGCATCGGCGACGCGGTGCGCCGCCAGCCGCAGGTCGGCCGCCGTCACCGCCTGGCTGCTGCCGCCCAGGTCCTCGCCCTTGACCACGTCCCACAGCTTGTGGCGCACGTCGAAGCGCCCGTCGGCGAGCCGGGTCACCGAGCCGAGCACCAGCGCGTCGACGGCGCGCGCGCGCCACTCGGCCATCACCGGCAGCGAGGTTTCGTCGAGCACTCCGGGCGCGTCGACGCCGCGGAACAGCCCGCTGCGTTCGAGGTCGGCGCGCACGATGGCGGCGATCGGCTGGCCGCCAGCGGCCTCGTCGCGAAAGCGCGCCACCGACACCGGGATCTGCGTCGCGCCGACGCCGCTGATCTCGACGCGGAACTGCGCCAGCGCCGGCGCCACCGCGCCCAGGCCCAGCGCACCGATGAACCTTCTGCGTTGCGGATTCGTCATGGTCGGGAAGGACCCCGCCGGCGCGCAGAGGTTCAGTCGACGGGGATCGAACGGCATGAGCAGAGAAGCGGTGCGGCGGCTTCGGTCGACAAGCCGGCCATTGTAGGCACGCCCTGCCGCGATAATCCGCGCCAGTTCCGCCACCCTCATGCCGACCCTGCGCCAGCGCCTCGCGCGCATCGCCCCGTACTTCCGCTCGAGCCGCAAGGGATTCGTCGCCGCCATCGCCGCCGCGGTGGTCGGCGCGGCGACCGAACCGATGATCCCGGCGCTGCTGCAGCCGCTGCTCGACCGCGGGTTCAGCGCCGGCGGCATCCCGCTGTGGACGATCCCGGTGGCCATCATCGGGCTGTTCCTGGTGCGCGGCGGCGCCGCGTTCGTCACCCAGTACGCGCTGTCGTGGGCCACCACGCGCGGCGTGCTCGAGCTGCGCCAGGCGATGTTCGCGCACCTGATGCGCGCCGCGCCGGCGCTGTTCACGCGGCAGTCGGCGAGCAGCCTGACCAACACGCTGGTCTACGAAGTGCAGCAAGGCGCGCAGCAGCTCGTCAACGCCAGCCTGACCCTGCTGCGCGACTCGCTGACGCTGCTCGCGCTGCTGGGCTACCTGCTGTGGCTGAACTGGAAGCTCACGCTGTTCGTCGCGGTGCTCGCGCCGGCGATCGTGTTCGTGATCCGCACCGTCAGTCGCCGGTTGCACCGGCTCACGCGCGCGGTGCTGTCGGCCAACGACGAACTCGCCTACGTGGTCGAGGAGAACGCGCTGGCCTGGCGCATCGTGCGCCTGCACGGCGCGGCGGCCGAGCAGTCGGGGCGTTTCGCTCGCGCCAGCGAACAGCTGCGCCGCCTGACCGTGAAGTCGGTGGCCGCCGGCGCGACGATGTCGCCAATCACCCAGCTGCTCGCCGCCTGCGCGCTGTCGGCGGTGATCGCGCTGGCGCTGTGGCAGAGCCGCGACGGCGGCGTCACGGTGGGCAGCTTCGTCGCCTTCGTCACCGCGATGCTGATGATGCTCTCGCCGATCAAGCACTTGTCCGACGTGGCCGCGCCGATCACCCGAGGGCTCGCCGCGCTCGAACGCGGCGTCGCGCTGCTCGACGACCACCCGCGCGAGCGCGGCGGCACGCACGCGCCGGCCTCGGGCCGCGTGCGCGGCGAGATCGAGCTGCGCGGCGTGTCGCTGCGCTACGCCGACGACCAGCCGTGCGCGCTCGATGACGTGGACCTGGTGCTGCACGCCGGCGAGACCGTGGCGCTGGTGGGCCCGTCGGGCGCCGGCAAGTCGACGCTGGTGCACCTGCTGCCGCGTTTCGTCGAACCCACCGCCGGCGAGGTGCGGCTCGACGGCGTCGTGCTGCCGCAGTGGGACACCGACGCGCTGCGCCGGCAGTTCGCGCTGGTCAGCCAGGACGTGGTGCTGTTCAACGACAGCGTCGCCGCCAACGTCGCGCTCGGCGGCACGCTCGACCGCGATCGCGTGCGCGACGCGCTGCGCGGCGCGCACCTGCTCGACTTCGTCGAGCGCCTGCCCCAGGGCATCGACAGTGCGATCGGCCACAACGGCAGCCAGCTCTCGGGCGGGCAGCGCCAGCGGCTGGCGATCGCGCGCGCGATCTACAAGGACGCGCCGGTGCTGATCCTCGACGAGGCCACCTCGGCGCTCGACAGCGAATCCGAACGCGCGGTGCAGGACGCGCTGGACACGCTGATGCGCGGGCGCACGACGATCGTCATCGCGCACCGGCTCAGCACCATCGAGCACGCCGACCGCGTCGTGGCGATGGAGCATGGCCGCATCGTCGAACAGGGCCCGCCGGCGGCGCTGCTCGCCGCGGGCGGCCTGTATGCCAGACTGCACGGACTTCAATTCAGGAGCTGAGGACCATGACCGAACGCCCGCCGATCAGCCGCTACCCGGTGCCCGCGCTGAACGACCTGCCCGAAGACATCCGCGCACGCATCCTCGAGGTGCAGGACAAGGCCGGCTTCGTGCCCAACGTGTTCCTCGCCTTCGCGCACCGGCCGGCCGAGTGGCGCGCCTTCTTCGCCTACCACGACGCGCTGATGCTCAAGGACGGCGGCTCGCTGACCAAGGGCGACCGCGAGATGATCGTCACCGCCACCAGCGCGGCGAACCACTGCCTGTACTGCGTCGTCGCGCACGGCGCGATCCTGCGCATCTACGAGAAGAAGCCGCTGGTGGCCGACCAGGTCGCGGTGAACCACCGCAAGGCCGACATCAGCCCGCGCCAGCGCGCGATGCTCGACTTCGCGATGAAGGTCTGCCTGCGCTCGCACGAGGTCGACGACGCCGACTTCGCCGCGCTGCATGCGCACGGCTTCGACGACGAGGACATCTGGGACATCGCGGCGATCACCGCGTTCTTCGGCCTGTCGAACCGCATGGCCAACGTCGCGGGCATGCGGCCCAACGACGAGTTCTACCTGATGGGCCGCGTGCCCCGCGCACCGAAGGCCTGACGCGGCCCGCGATGGCAGCCGCCGACGCCGTCGCGGCGCTGGTGCTGCTCAACCGCTGTGCGCGCGGCGCACGCGCGCTCGAGCCGGCCATCGGCGACGCGCTGGCCGCCGCCACCCCCGCCACGCGCTGGCTCGCCACCGACGACGCCGGCGCCGCGCGCGACGCCGTCGCCGCATTGCCGCGCCGCACGCGCGTGGTCGTCGTCGGCGGCGACGGCACGTTGCACCAGCTGCTACCCGCGCTGCTGGCGGGCGACCACGAGCTTGGCGTGGTGCCCGCGGGCAGCGGCGACGACAGTGCGCGCGCTTTCGGGCTGCACGGGCTGCCGTGGCGCGACGCGCTGAGGCACGCGCTGGGCGGGCCGGCCCGCGCCGTCGACGTCGGCGAGCTGCGCACGGTGCATGGTGCGCGGCCGTTCGTCTCGAGCCTGTGCGCCGGCTTCGACGCTGCGGTCTCGGCGCGCGCGCTGCGCATGCCGCGAGGCTTCGGCGGGCTGCCGCGCTACCTGCTGGCCACGCTGGCCGAGATCGCGCAACTGCGGCGCCAGCGCGTGTGCGTGCACGCCGACGGCGCCGCGGTGCACGACGGCGAGGTGCTGTTCGCTTCGGTGGTCAACACGCCGACCTACGGAGGCGGCATGCCGGTCGCCCCGCCGGCGGCGATCGACGACGGCCGGCTCGATCTGGTCGTCGCGGGCCGATTCGGTCGCGCCGGCGCGCTGGCGATGCTGCCGCGGCTGCTGCTCGGCCGCCACCTCGGCCACCCGCGCGTGCGGCATGCGACCTTCACGACGCTGCGCATCGAAGCCGACGCGCCGCTGCCGCTGGCCGCCGACGGCGAGGTACTGCCCGAAGCGAGCGTCGTCGAGGTGGCGGTGCGGCCCGCAGCGCTGCGTGTGGTGCGTGCCCGGTCGAGCTGACGCGGCGAGCGCGACGTGACCGTTGAGCTTCAGCACTGGCGCATCGCTCGCGCGCCGTGCCTGGAAGCAAGAAGCCCGGTGCCTTGTGGACACCGGGCTCTGCGGTTCGATGGTCGGGGCGGCGGGATTCGAACTCGCGACCCCTTGCACCCCATGCAAGTGCGCTACCAGGCTGCGCTACGCCCCGACGAAGCGTGCAAGTATACCCTCGGTGACGCGCCGATCAGACGCCGAGCAGGTCGCGGATCGCGAGCAGCTCGGTGCGCACGCGCGCCAGCGACAAGGTGCCATCGCCTGCTTCGATCACGGGGGCGGCGGTGGCGTGCGGCAGCGCGTCGGCATCGCAGGCCTCGTCGCGCGCGTCGGTCGCTGCGACCGCGGCCGCACCGGCCGACGCCCCGCGCCCGCTGCCCTCGGCCAGCCGGTTGCGCGCACCGCTGATCGTGAAGCCCTGCTCGTAAAGCAGGTCGCGGATGCGGCGGATCAGCAGCACCTCGTGGTGCTGGTAGTAGCGCCGGTTGCCGCGCCGCTTGACCGGCTTGAGCTGCGTGAACTCCTGCTCCCAGTAGCGCAGCACGTAGGGCTTGACGCCGCACAGTTCGCTGACCTCACCAATCGTGAAGTAGCGCTTGGCGGGAATCGGCGGCAGGCCCTTGTCCATGCGGATCGATGCGTCGCGGCGACGGCGTCGGGACTCTACTCGAACTCACCCGCGGTCGGGATGTCGCCCTGCACGACGCCCTTGAGCTTGTGGCTCGCGTGGAAGGTCACGACGTGCCGCGCCTTGATCGGGATCGACTCGCCGGTGCGCGGGTTGCGCCCCGGTCGCGGCGCCTTGCGGCGGATGTTGAAGTTGCCGAATCCCGAGAGCTTGACGTCACCACCCTCGACCAGCGACGCGTGAATGATGTCGAAGAAGGCCTCGACCATGTCCTTGGACTCGCGCTTGTTCAGGCCCAGGCGCTCGAACAGCAGTTCGGCGAGGTCGGCCTTGGTCAGCGTCGGCGTCTCGAGCGTGGGCAGGATCACGCGCGCCGGCGCGGCGGGGGGCTCGTGGCTCGGGTCGTCGCTCATCGTCGTTGTCCTCGGTCGTTCTTCGATCGGCGTGCCGGTTCAGGCGCGCAGCCGCGCACCGAGCTGGCGCTGCAGGCGCTCGAGCACCTGCGCCACCGCCGCATCGATGCGCTCGTCGGTCAGCGTCGCGTGGTCGTCGAGCAGTTCCAGCCGCACCGCCAGGCTGCGCTCGTTCGCGCCGATGCCGGCCACCGGCTGGCTCGGCTTGTAGAGGTCGAACAGGCGCGCTGAACGCAGCAGCCCGTCGCCGGCGCCGATCGCGGCGAGCAGCGCGTCGTGGGTCACCCCGTCGGCGACCACCAGCGCCAGGTCGCGCCACGCCGGCTGCTGCCGCGGCAGCGGCTCGAACTGCGGCACCTCGCGGGCGGTCAGCGCCGCGAGCTCGACCTCGAACAGCACCGGCGCGTGCGGCAGGTCGTAGCCCTGGCGCCACTTCGGATGCAGTTCACCGACCCATCCTACGGGCCTGCCGTCGACCTCGATGCGCGCGCTGCGCCCCGGGTGCAGCGCCGGGTGCGGCGCGGGAACGAAACGCGGCGCGCGCGGCGCAAACAGCGCCTCGACGTCGCCCTTGACGTCGAAGAAGTCGACCGTGCGCTCGCGCGCGCCCCACTGCAGGTCGTCGGCCGCGCCGTACGCCAGCGCCGCGACGCGCATCGGCTGGTGCACCCCGGCCACCGTGGTGTCGCCGTCGCGCACCGAGGCGTCCTTCATGAACACGCGGCCGATCTCGAACACGCGCACGCGCGCGGTCTTGCGCGCCAGATTGTGGCGCAGCACCTGCACCAGCGAGCCGACCAGGCTCGATCGCATCACCGCCAGCGGCGCGGCGATCGGGTTGAGCACCTTGATCGGGTCCGGGTTGCCGGCCAGTTCGTGCTCCCAGCGCTCCTCGACGAACGAGAAGCCGATCGTCTCCTGGTAGTCGAGCGCGGCCAGCAGGTGGCGCAGCCGGTGCGCGCTGCGCAGGCGTTCGGGCTTCACGTGGGCGACCACCGGCGCCAGCGGCGGCGTCGAGGGCAGGCGGTCGTAGCCGAGCACGCGCACCACCTCCTCGATCAGGTCCTCCTCGATCGCCAGGTCGAAGCGCCAGCTCGGCGGCGTCACCGTCAGCGTGCCGTCGCCCTCGGCGAACGGCAGGCCGAGCCGGCGGAACACCTCGGCGCACTGCGCTTGCGTCACCGGCATGCCGATCACCTTGCTCGCGCGCGCGACGCGCAGAGCAACCGGCGGCGGCGCCGGCAGGTTCACGACCTGGTCGTCGACCGGCCCCGGTTCGCCGCCGCAGATGTCGACGATCAGCTGCGTGAGGCGCTCGATGTGCTCGACCGTCAGCGCCGGATCGACGCCGCGCTCGAAGCGGTGCCCGGCGTCGGTCGCGAAGTTGTAACGCCGCGACCGCCCCGCCACCGCCTTCGGCCACCAGAACGCGGCCTCGACGTAGACGTTCCTCGTCTCGTCCGCGACCGCGGTGGCATCGCCGCCCATGATGCCGGCCAGCGACTCGACGGCCCGCGCGTCGGCGATCACGCCGACCTGCTCGTCGACCTCGATCGTGCTGCCGTTGAGAAGCTTCAGCGTCTCGCCGGGGCGACCCCAGCGCACGACGAGCTTGTCGTGGATCTTGTCGAGGTCGAAGATGTGCGACGGGCGGCCGTACTCGAACATCACGTAGTTCGAGATGTCGACCAGCGCGGTGACGCTGCGCTGGCCGCAGCGCGCCAGGCGCTCGACCATCCACGCCGGCGTCGTCGCGGTGGTGTCGACGCCGCGCACGACGCGGCCCGAGAAGCGCCCGCACAGGTCGCTCGCCTCGACGACGACCGGCAGCGTCGCGCCGTGGCGTGGCTGCACCGCGGCGATCGCCGGGGTGTTCAGCGGCGCTCCGGTCAGCGCCGCGACCTCGCGCGCGATGCCGTACACGCTCAGGCAGTGCGCCAGGTTGGGCGTGAGCTTGAGCGTGAACAGCGTGTCGTCGAGGTTCAGGGCCTCGCGCAGATCGGCGCCGACCGGCGCGTCGCTCGCCAGTTCGAGCAGGCCGCCGTGGTCATCGGAGAGTTTCAGCTCGCGCGCCGAGCACAGCATGCCGTGGCTGTCGACGCCGCGCAGCTGGCCGACGCGGATCTCGAACGGCGCGCCGCCCGGCTCGGTGGGCGGCAGCTGCGCGCCGACCAGCGCCAGCGGCACGCGGACGCCGGCGCGCGCGTTGGGCGCGCCGCACACCACCTGCAGCAGTCCGCCGGCCGTGTGTTCGCCTGCCGCGACCTTGCACACGCGCAACCGGTCGGCATTGGGGTGCGGCATGGCATCGACGATCTCGCCGACGACGACCTTCGAGAACGCAGGCGCCACCGCCCGCAGCTCCTCGACCTCGAGGCCGGCCATGGTCAGCAGGTCGGCCAGCTCCTGCGTGCTCAGCGGCGGGTTGCAGAACTCGCGCAGCCAGGATTCAGGGAATTGCATGGTGTTCGAACTCGCGCGCGGGGCTCACTGGAACTGGGCCAGGAAGCGCAGGTCGTTGTCGAAGAACAGGCGCAGGTCGCCCACGCCGTAGCGCAGCATCGTCAGCCGGTCCGGGCCCATGCCGAACGCGAAGCCGATGTAGCGCTCTGGGTCGAGGCCGAAGTTGCGCACCACGTTCGGATGCACCTGCCCGGCGCCCGAGACCTCGAGCCAGCGGCCCTTCAGCGGACCGGACGAGAACGCGATGTCGACCTCGGCCGACGGCTCGGTGAACGGGAAGAAGCTGGGCCGGAAGCGCAGTTCGAGGTCGTCGGTCTCGAAGAAGCGGCGGCAGAAGTCGGCAAACACCGCCTTCAGGTCCTTGAAGCTGATGTTCTCGCCGATCCACAGCCCCTCGCACTGGTGGAACATCGGCGAGTGCGTGGCGTCGCTGTCGACGCGGTAGGTGCGCCCGGGCGCGATGACGCGGATCTCGGGCATCGGATCGGCGCCGGCGTGGCGCTTGACGTGCTGCACCGCGTGTCGGACCTGCATCGGGCTGGTGTGCGTGCGCAGCAGGTAGCCGCCCTCGACGTAGAAGGTGTCGTGCATCGAGCGCGCCGGGTGGTCCTCGGGCGTGTTCAGCGCGGTGAAGTTGTACCAGTCGTTCTCGATCTCGGGGCCTTCGGCGACGTCGAAACCCATCGACGCGAAGATCGCCTCGATGCGCTCCATCGTGCGGCTCACGGGGTGCAGCCCGCCGCTGCCGCGGCGACGCCCGGGCAGCGTCACGTCGAGCGCCTCGGCGCGCAGCTGAAGCTCGAGCTCGGCGTCGGCCAGCGCCTGGCGGCGCGCCTGCAGCGCGGCCTCGATGCGCTGCTTGGCGGCGTTGATCTCGGCGCCGCGCTCGCGCTTGGCCTCGGGCGCGAGCGCCGCCAGCGACTTCAGCAGCTCGGTCACCCGGCCGGCCTTGCCGAGGTAGCGCGCCTTCGCGTTCTCCAGTTCGGCCGGCGTGGTTGCCGCGTTGAACTCGGTCGTGGCGCCGGCCACCAGGTTGTCGAGATCGTTCATCGGTAGTCGAAAGACAAAAAAAGGCCGCCCCCGAAGGTGACGGCCTTCATGCTTGCGGCACCCCGGCGGCGACGCCGGAGCGACGGGGTCAAGCGAGCTGGGCCTTCACCTTCTCGACGATGCTGCCGAACGCAGCCGGGTCGTTGACGGCCAGATCGGCCAGCACCTTGCGGTCGATGTCGATCTGCGCCTTCTTCAGGCCGGCCATGAACTTGCTGTAGGTCACGCCGAGCTCGCGGCTGGCCGCGTTGATGCGCGCGATCCACAGCGCGCGGAACACGCGCTTGCGGGTGCGGCGGTCGCGGTAGGCGTACTGGCCCGCCTTCATCACCGCCTGCTTGGCGATGCGGAAGACGTTCTTGCGGCGGCCGCGGAAGCCCTTGGCGAGCTTCAGGATCTTCTTGTGGCGGGCGTGGGCGGTGACACCACGTTTGACGCGAGGCATGCTCGTTCTCCTTTCGTGCTCAGGCGGTCACAGACCGGCGAACGGCATCATCGCCGCGATGTGGCCGGTATCGCGCTCGTGCACGTTGGCGCTGCCGCGCAGCTGGCGCTTTCGCGTCGTGCTCTTCTTCGTGAGGATGTGGCGCTTGTAGGCCTGACCGCGCTTGACGGTGCCTCCCGGGCGCACGCGGAACCGCTTGGCCGCGCTCTTCTTGGTCTTCATCTTGGGCATGACTGCTCCTTCTATGTGACCCCTGCAGGCGACGCCGGCACCCGGCGCGCTTGTTGGCCTGCAGCGGCTTGTCTTCGCCAGCCGCGGCGACCGACCGCGGCGGCGAAATCCTTCATCCGAACGTCGCCGGCGCTACTTGCGCTTCGGCGCCAGCACCATGATCATCTGCCGCCCCTCGAGCTTGGGCATGTGCTCGACCACCGCCACGTCGGCCAGTTCGTCGCGGATGCGCTCGAGCAGCCGCATGCCGATCTCCTGGTGCGTGATCTCGCGGCCGCGGAAGCGCAGCGTGACCTTGCCCTTGTCACCGTCCTCGGCGATGAAGCGGCGCAGGTTGCGCATCTTGATCGCGTAGTCGCCCTCGTCGGTGCCGGGCCGGAACTTGACCTCCTTGACCTCGATGACCTTCTGCTTCGACTTGGCCTCGGCCGCCTTCTTCTGTTCCTGGTACTTGAACTTGCCGTAGTCCATCAGCCGGCACACCGGCGGATCGGCCTGGGCGGCGATCTCGACCAGATCGACGTCGTACTCGCCTGCGAGCCGCAGGGCCTCCTGGATCGGGACGATGCCCAGCGGCTCGTTGTCCGGGCCGTTGAGCCGCACCTGCGGCGCCATGATCTCCCGGTTCAACCGGTGTTTGCGGATGTCGTTCGGCGTACGACGGTCGAAGAAAGTAGCGATGGTCCGAACCTCTCGAGGACCGCAGGCGAGTCGCGGTCCGATGAAAAAAACGAAACGCGCGCCCGGCCTTCAGACCTTGGCCGCGACGTCGCCAGCGAGCTTCGCGATGAACTCGTCCAGCGACATCACGCCGAGATCCCGATTGCCCCGGGCGCGCACCGCAACGGCGCCGCTCGCCTTTTCCTTGTCGCCCACGACGAGGATGTACGGCACCTTCTGCAACGAATGCGCGCGGATTTTATACGTGATCTTGTCGGCGCGCAAATCCGCCTCGACTCTAACTCCTTGTTTTTGAAGCGTTTTCGCCACGTCCGCCGCGTAGTCGGACTGGCCCTCGGCAATCGAGCACACGACCACCTGCAGCGGCGCCAGCCACGCCGGCAGCGCGCCGGCGTGCTGCTCGATCAGGATGCCGATGAAACGCTCGAGGCTGCCGACGATCGCGCGGTGCAGCATCACCGGGTGGCGCCGGCTGCCGTCCTCGGCGACGTACTCGGCGCCCAGGCGCTGCGCCATCGAGAAGTCGACCTGCATCGTGCCGCACTGCCACTCGCGGCCGAGCGCGTCCTTCAGCGTGTACTCGATCTTCGGCCCGTAGAAAGCGCCGTCGCCCGGCGCGATGACGAACTCGCAGCCCGAGGCGCGCAGGCTTTCCATCAGCGCATGCTCGGCCTTGTCCCAGATCTCGTCGCTGCCGATGCGCTGCTCGGGACGCGTCGCGACCTTGTACAGGATCTCGGTGAAGCCGAAGTCGGCGTAGACCTTCTGCAGCAGCGCGGTGTAGGCCACGCACTCGGGCAGGATGTGGTCCTCGGTGCAGAAGACGTGGCCGTCGTCCTGCGTGAAGCCGCGCACGCGCATGATGCCGTGCAGTCCGCCGGTGGGCTCGTTGCGGTGGCAGGCGCCGAACTCGCCGAAACGCAGCGGCAGGTCGCGGTAGCTCTTGACGCCCTGCTTGAAGATCAGGATGTGGCCGGGACAGTTCATCGGCTTGAGCGCGTAGTCGCGCTTCTCCGACTCCGTCGTGAACATGTTCTCGCGGTACTTGTCCCAGTGCCCCGTCTTCTCCCACAGCGTCTTCTCGAGCAGTTGCGGGCCCTTGACCTCGAGGTAGCCGTTGTCGCGGTAGACGGCGCGCATGTACTGCTCGACCTGCTGCCACAGCGCCCAGCCCTTCGGGTGCCAGAACACGAGCCCCGGCGCATGCTCGTCGAGGTGGAACAGGTCGAGCTCGCGGCCGAGCTTGCGGTGGTCGCGCTTCTCGGCCTCCTCGAGCATCGTCAGGTACTTCTGCAGGTCGTCCTTCGTCGCCCACGCGGTGCCGTAGACGCGCTGCAGCATCTCGTTGCGGTGGTCGCCACGCCAGTAGGCGCCCGCCACCTTCATCAGCTTGAAGTGCCTCAGCCGGCCCGTGCTCGGCACATGCGGCCCGCGGCACAGGTCCTCGAAGCCGCCTTCGCGGTACAGGCTGACCTCCTCGCCCGGCGGGATGCTCGAGATGATCTCGGCCTTGTAGTGCTCGCCCTGCGCCTTGAAGTGCGCCACCGCCTCGTCGCGCGGCAGCACGCGGCGCACCACCGGCTCGTCCTTGGCCGCGAGCTCGCGCATGCGCTGCTCGATCGCCGCCAGGTCGTCGGGCGTGAACGGTCGCTTGTACGAGAAGTCGTAGTAGAAGCCGTTGTCGATCACCGGGCCGATCGTGACCTGTGCGTCGGGGAACAGCTCCTTGACCGCATAGGCCAGCAGGTGCGCCGTCGAGTGGCGGATCAGCTCGAGGCCGTCGGGGTCCTTGTCGGTGACGATCGCCAGTTCGACGTCGGCTTCGATGCGGTGGCTCGTGTCGACCAGCCGGGCGTCGGTGCCGCGGCCGATGCGCCCGGCCAGCGCCGCCTTGGCCAGGCCGGGGCCGATCGACGCCGCGACCTCGGCCACCGAGACCGGGCCGGGGTACTCGCGTTTCGAACCATCGGGCAACTGGACGGAAATCATGGGGACAGCTCCAGAGACGACAAAGCGCGGACGGGCCGCGCTCGATCGGACGACGGACAGGGGCGCGATCGACCGCGGCGGCTCAACCTCCGAAGGTGGTGAACGTAGTTCGCGGTGTCATAACCCGTCGCTGCCTTTCTCGCTCTTGCTGGTGAAACGGTGCCTGCGATTGTAATCGCAGCTCAGTCCAGCGGCTGCGCGTCGATCGACGCGCGCTGCACCATGTCGGCAAACTCGTCGGCCAGCCGCCGGCTCTCGTCCAGTGCGCGCGACCACACCGCGACGCGGCCGTCGAAGTCGTCGCCGAAGACTTTGAAGTCGTTGCGATCCGGCAGCTTCGCGCCCGGCAGCGTCGCGATCCACTCGGCGCTGGGCGCGAGCACGACGACGTTGGCCAGCCGCCCGCTGGCGCGGTGACGGTGGCGCAGCGCCTTGTCGAGCCAGCCGGGCACGATCTGGCGCTGGAAGTGCGGGTACAGCACCAGCCCCTCGTGCATCGACGCGTAGTCGAGGTGCAGGTGGTAGTCGGTGATGCCGCCGTCCCAGTACGCGCCGGGCGGCGCGCCGGGAACGTCGCGCACCGCCTCGAGCCAGAACGGGATCGAGCAGCTCGCCAGGATGCTCGGCTGCAGGTTCGCGGCGTCGAGCGCCACGACGCGGGTACGGTAGTCGCGCAGGTGCAGCGGCAGCGCCTCGCGCGGGTCGGAGAACACCACGCGCTCGAGCCAGCCGCCCATCGCGCGACGGCTCACGGCGTTGGTCGCGAAGGCGCCGACGTAGCCCAGCGGCGTCGTCACCCGCGATCCCAGCCTGCCCTCGCGCCCCAGCAGGTGCCGGCCGCGGCTGGTGAACACGTGCAGCCGGTAGCGCGGGCTGCCGAGTACCTGCGCCTCGCGGCCACCGAAGCGCTCGGCGAGCTTGGCGCCGAACACCGCGCTGACGTGGCGCGGCGTCGGCGCCCTGCCCGGTGCATGCTCGTAGCGCTGGTGGATGTAGTCGTCGGCCAGCCGTGCCAGCGCCGCGTCGGCGTCGGGCAGGCTGGCGCAGGCCATGCGCCAGGCGCCGATCGACGCACCGGCCAGGTGCACGACCTGCGATGCGCCGGCCAGCCAGTGGCCGAAGACGAAACGGTCCAGCGGGTTGAGCACCAGCCCCTTCGGCCCGCCGGCGGCCGCCGGCACGACGCGCACGTCGGCCGCGCGCAGGCCGACCTCGCGCAGGCGCGCGCGTGCACGGGGGCCGGCAAACACCTCGAGCGACTTCATCGCGCGCAGCCCCCTCGGGCGACACGCCGCCGGTGCGCGCGCCTCACCGCTTGCCGGACAGCCGCGCGAACGCCGCCGCCATGGCGCCCTGCGGCCGCGCCTGGTCGCCGCGCATGCGCTCGCGGTGCGCGCCGGGTCGATCGCCACCGGCGGCGTCGCGCGCCGGCACCGAGGCGTCGAGCCTCATCGTCAGCGCGATGCGCCGGCGTTCGATGTCGACCTCGAGCACCTTGACCTTGACGATGTCGCCGGTCTTCACGACCTCGCGCGCGTCGCGCACGAAGGTCTTGGCGAGCTGGCTGACGTGCACCAGCCCGTCCTGGTGCACGCCGAGGTCGACGAAGGCGCCGAACTGCGCGACGTTGCTCACCGTGCCCGCGAGCACCATGCCCGGGCTCAGATCCTTGATGTCCTCGACGCCGTCGTTGAAGCGCGCCACCAGGAAGTGCGGCCGCGGGTCGCGCCCGGGCTTCTCGAGCTCGGCGACGATGTCGCGCACGGTGATCGTGCCGAAACGCTCGTCGGCGAAGGTCTCGGGCCGCAGCGCCTTGAGCACGTCGGTGCACCCCATCAGCTCGCCGACCGTGCGCCCGGTGGCGGCGAGCAGCCGGTCGACCACGGGGTAGCTCTCGGGGTGCACGCCGGTCATGTCGAGCGGGTTGTCGCCGCCCCGGATGCGCAGGAAACCGGCGGCCTGCTCGAAGGTCTTCGGCCCGAGCCCGCCGACCTCGAGCAGCTGCCGCCGGTTGCGGAACGCCCCCTGCGCGTCGCGCCAGCGCACGATCGCCGTGGCCACCGACGCGCTCAGCCCCGACACGCGCGCCAGCAGCGGCACCGACGCGGTGTTCAGGTCGACGCCGACCGCGTTGACGCAGTCCTCGACCGCCGCGGCGAGCGCGCGCGCGAGCTCGGCCTGGTTGACGTCGTGCTGGTACTGCCCGACGCCGATGCTCTTCGGGTCGATCTTCACCAACTCGGCCAGCGGGTCCTGCACGCGGCGCGCGATGCTCACCGCGCCGCGAAGGCTGACGTCGAGGTCGGGCAGCTCGGCGCTGGCCAGCGCGCTGGCCGAGTACACCGACGCACCGGCCTCGCTGACCACGACCTTGTCGAGCTTCGCGCCGGGCACCAGCTGCTGCACGCGCCTGACGAGGTCGGCGGCGAGCCGGTCGGTCTCGCGGCTCGCGGTGCCGTTGCCGATCGCCACCAGGGTCACGCCGTGCGCGGACACCATCCGCCCGAGCGTGTGCAGTGCGCCGTCCCAGTCGCGCCGCGGCTCGTGCGGGAACACCGTGGCGGTGTCGAGCACCTTGCCGGTGGCGGACACCACCGCGACCTTCACGCCGGTGCGGATGCCCGGGTCGAGCCCCATGACGACGCGCGGGCCGGCCGGCGCGGCGAGCAGCAGGTCGCGCAGGTTCTCGGCGAAGACCTTGATCGCGGTCGCCTCGGCCGCTTCGCGCACCCGCGCGAACAGGTCGCGCTCGAGGCTCAGGCTGAGCTTGACCTTCCAGGCCCAGGCCACGGTCCTGCGGATCAGGTCGTCGCCGGCGCGGCCGGCGTGGCTCCAGCCGAGGTGGCGCGCGATGCGGCCCTCGGCCAGCGACGGGGTGCCCGGCTCGGCCTGCTCGTCGAGCACCAGCCGCGCGTCGAGCACCTCGAGCGCGCGGCCGCGGAACACCGCCAGCGCGCGGTGCGACGGCACCTTCGCGATCGGTTCGGCGTACTCGAAGTAGTCGCGGAACTTGGCCACGTCGGCCTGCTGCGCATCCTTGCCCGACGCGAGCCTCGCCTGCAGCCGGCCCTCGGCCCACAGCCACTCGCGCAGCGCGCCGACCAGCGTCGCGTCCTCGGCCCAGCGCTCGGCGAGCAAGTCGCGCACGCCGTCGAGCACGGCGTGCGCGTCGGCGAAACCGGCGTCGGCGTCGACGAACGCGGCGGCCTCGGCCAACGGGTCGAGTCTCGGGTCGGCGAACAGGCGGTCGGCCAGCGGCTCGAGCCCGGCGTCGCGCGCGATCGCGCCCTTGGTGCGGCGCTTCGGCTTGTACGGCAGGTACAGGTCCTCGAGGTCCTGCTTGGTCGGCGCGGCCTCGATCGCGGCGCGCAGTTCGGGCGTGAGGCGACCCTGCTCGTCGATGCTGCGCAACACCGTGGCGCGGCGGTCCTCGAGCTCGCGCAGGTAGGCCAGCCGCGCCTCGAGCTCGCGCAGGTGCGTGTCGTCGAGGCCGCCGGTGGCCTCCTTGCGGTAGCGGGCGACGAAGGGCACGGTGGCGCCACCGTCGAGCAGGTCGACCGCAGCGGCCACCTGCGCCGGGCGTACCTTCAGCTCGCCGGCGATCTGCAGCAGGATCTTGTCCAAGGGCAAACGTGTCGCGCAAGGGTTCGAAGGGGGCGCAGTGTGCCATCGAAGCGCCCGCTGGCAGGCGCTGCGCCGCAGTGCGCAGCCCTTCACGCGCCGCGCGCCTGTTACGTGCCGGCCGCGATGAACTCACAAACGCTTGCGCCTGGTTGCCGTGTGCCGCCCGCAACATCGGCGACGCGGTGCGACGAGGCACCGCGCCCTTCGAAGGATCCCGCATGAGAGCATTCCTGCAGGTGGCGCTGCTCGCGCTGGCCACCGCGACGAGCGCCGCCCTGGCGCAGCCGGCTTCCCCCCCGGGCGCGGCCGCGCCGCCGGCCAGACCGCCGTTCCCGCAGATCCAGCTGCCCGAGCGCAAGTCGCACGGCCAGCGCGCAATCGACCTGCTCGGCAGCCGCCTGCCCGAGGTGGCCGCGTGGTACGGCAAGTCGCCCGACGAGTTCCGCCAGCTGCTGCTCACCGACCGCAGGCTGAAGATCGACCAGCGCGGCCGCCTGTTCGTCGAGGAGGAACTCGACGCGCCGCTGCCCGCCGGCACGCCGGCCGGCGCCGCGTCGGACTCGCTGAGCGGCGCGCTGGCGCCGCTGGACCAGACCTTCGCGCTGCACAGCCGCCCCGGCGCGAAGCGCACGATCTACCTCAACTTCCGCGGCGCGGTGCTCAGCGGCACGGCGTGGAACAGCAACGGCAACACGATCACCGCGCTGCCGTTCGACACCGACGGCGTGCCCTACGCGTTTTCGCAGGCCGAGCTCGAGCGCATCCAGTACATCTGGCAGCGTGTCGCCGAGGATTACGCGCCGTTCGACGTGAACGTGACGACCGAACCACCGTCGGCCGACCGGCTCACGCGCAGCGGGTCGGCCGACGACGTGTTCGGCACCACCGCGCTGATCACGCACAGCACCGGCGTGTACAGCTGCAGCTGCGGCGGCGTCGCGTACATCGGCGTCTTCGACGACACGTCCGACACCTACAAGCCGGCGCTGGTGTTCTACAACCAGCTCGGCGCGGGCCACGAGAAGTACGTCGCCGAGGCGGTGTCGCACGAGGTCGGGCACAACCTGGGCCTGCTGCACGACGGCACGTCGGGCACCGGCTACTACGGCGGCCACGGCAGCGGCGCCACCGGGTGGGCGCCGATCATGGGCGTGGGCTACTCGAAGAGCCTGGTGCAGTGGAGCAAGGGCGAGTACGCCGGCGCGAACCAGAAGCAGGACGACTACGTGGTGATGGGCCAGAACGGCCTGGCGCACCGTGCCGACGACCACGGCAACGACGCCGGCGCCGCGACGCCGGTGGTCGGCAGCACGGCCGGCGGCGTGACGACGCTGGCGGTCACCGGCGTCATCGAACGACCGGGCGACGTCGACGTGTTCGCCTTCACGGCCGGTGCCGGCGCCGCCAGCTTCGCCCTCGCGCCGGCGGTGCGCTCGGCCAACGTCGACGCGCAGCTCGACCTGCACGACGCCTCCGGCCGGCTGCTCGCCAGCGCCAACCCCGCGGACGCGCTGAACGCCTCGCTGAGCACGACGCTGCCCGCCGCCGGTTCGTACCACCTCAGCGTGCGCGGCGTCGGCAAGGGCGACCCGCTCAACGGCGGCTACTCGAACTACGGCAGCCTCGGCCAGTACGCGCTGACCGCCTCGGTGGCGCCGACCGCGGGACAACCGCCGGCCGCGGTCATCGCCGCGGCCCCGACCCGGGGCACGGTGCCGCTGGCGGTGAGCTTCTCGGGCGCCGGTTCGTCGGACCCCGACGGTTCGATCGTCGCCTACGCCTGGAACTTCGGCGACGGCACCTCGGCCACCGGCGCGACGGCCGCGAAGACCTACCCGGGCGCCGCCACCTACACCGCGGTGCTCACCGTCACCGACGACAGCGGCCTGACGGCGCAGCGCAGCGTGACGATCACCGCCGAGGCGCCGGTCGTGGCCGTGCCGATGCACGTCGGCGCCATCGCGATGGGCCTGACGCGGACCAAGGCGCAGACCCGCGCGACCGCGGCGGTGACCGTGCGCGACGGCAACGGCCATGCCGTGCCGGGGGCGACCGTGAACGGCAAGTGGAGCGGGCTGACCGCGGGCACGGGCAGCGTCGTCACCGGCAGCAACGGTGTGGCGACGTTCACCTCGGCGAACTCGAAGGCCCGCAGCGGCACCTTCACGTTCAGCGTGACCGGCGTCGCGCTGTCGGGCTACGCCTACGACAGCGCCAACGACGTCGAGACGACCGACTCGATCTCGTACTGACCGCGGCCGCACCGCATCCGAAGTGCCGCGGCAGGCTTCAGGCCTGCCGCGCCCGCGCCGCGTTGTGCGCGATGCCGTCGGCCAGGCGCGGCAGCAGCGCCTGCGGCAGGTCGTGGCCCCAGCCGGGGATGACCTCGATCTCGGCCGGCGCGATCTTGCTCACCAGGTCGTGCGCGGCGGCCACGCGCACCAGCGGGTCGTCGCGCCCGTGCATCACTCGCGTCGGCGCGACGATGCGGCGCAGCAGGCGCGAGCGGTCGCCGTCGGCGGCGATGGCCAGCAGCTGGCGCGTCGCGCCGGCCGGGTGGAACGCGCGCTGCATCGCGGCCTGCAGCCGCACGGTGAGCTCGGTCGGGTCGGGCCGGTGGGCGGGGCTGGAAATCATCGTCAGCAGGCGGTGCATCTGCTCGAGCGCCGCGGCGCGGTCGGCACCGGTCGGACGGCGCAGCAGCGCGCGCCGCACCACCGGCGCCGGCGGCGGCAACCTGCGGTCGCCCGAGCTGGTCATCATCAGCGTCAGGCTGCGCACGCGCTGCGGGTGCCTCGCCGCGACGTGCTGCGCGATCATCCCGCCCATCGACGCGCCGCACACATGGGCACGGTCGATGCCCAGCGCGTCGAGCACGCCCACCGTGTCGGCCGCCATGTCGGCCAGCGCGTACGGCGCGCGCACCGGCAGGCGCAGCGTGTAGCGCAGCGCGGCCCAGCCGATGCTGGGCACGCCGAGCTCGTCGAACCACTGGCTCAGCCCGATGTCTCGGTTGTCGAAGCGGATCACGCGAAAGCCGCGCGCCTGCAGCGCGGCGACGAGTTCGTCGGGCCAGGCGACGAGCTGCATCGCCAGCCCCATCACCAGCAGCAGCGGTTCGCCCCCGGGCGGGCCGCAGTCGTCGACCTCGATGCCGACGCCGTTGGCGACGACGCGCATCAGCGCCCCGACGCCGCGGCCAGCGGGCCTTCGTGCGTGGTGCGGAAGAACCACCGACGCGCGCCCTGCGCGTCGAAACGCCGCCAGTGCGCCGGATCCTGCGCGAGGCGGTCGGCGATCGCGTACAGCGCCAGCGGGTTCATGCCCATGCCGATGTGGCTGGCGTGCACCTCGACGTTCTCGGCCAGCGGGTGTGCCGGGTCGTTGAGGCTGCATTGCCACGCGACGATGCCGTCGGTCTTGCTGTAGATCGACGTCGTGGGCACCGGGGGTGGCTCGCGCAGCAGCGCCAGCAGTTCGTCGTCATCGGTGTGCTGGCCGCTGACCAGCTCGTAGAAGCGCCAGGCGTTGGTGGCGCGCGGGTGGCCCGCGAACGGCGTGCCGAGCGTGATCACGCAGCGCACGTGCCCGGGCTGCTCCTTGGCGATCTCGCGTGCGTACACGCCGCCCAGGCTCCAGCCGATCAGGCTGACCTTCTCGCGGTGGCGCTCGGCGGCCTGCGCGACCATCGCGCGCGTCGCGTCGAGCACGCCGTGACGCGGCCCGAAGTTGAAACCCTGGCGCCACGGGTACGGCGTGTAGCCGCAGCCACGCAGGAAATGGCGCAGCGGCAGCGTCGTGATGTCCGAAGCACCCAGGCCCGGGAACACCAGCACCGGGTGTCCGTCGCCGGGCGGCAGGCGCCGCAGCCAGGGCAGCGCGGCGAGCAGTGCGGCCCACTCCCACGGCGCGCGCCCCTCGAGCATCATCAGCCAGGGGCCCGGCGCCTGCAGGCGCGCTGCGCTATCGGCGGCTTCGGCGCCGGCGTCGATCGACGCCGGCGGCAGGGCGATCGTGGGACGCGGTCGGCGGTGAACGGGCATGGTCTTGTACAGCGTACCCTGGCGGGCACCTGCCATGCATGCTAGCGACTGCGCTTGCGTTTGGCTGGAGCGCTTGCCCTAGGTGCGCGTGTCGCCTTCGAGACAGTGTCACGCACACCGCCCACCACGCTGCCGACCGTCTTCGCCGCCATGTCGGGCACGACGCGGCCGAGCAGCCGCATCGCCTGCGTGCTCCCCAGCGTCTGCCCCACCGCCGAGCCCATCGCGCTGCCGAACGCCGTCGCGCCGCGTGCGGCGTCGACCACCGACTTCGGCACCGCCAGGTTGACCACCTGCTCGAGCTCGCGCCCGGCGCGGCGCGCCACGCCGCGCGCGATGTCGCCGGCGCTCGGCGGCTCGTCGCCGGGCAGCGGCAGCGCACGCAGGTCGTCGAACGCCACGCGGATGTCCTCGGCGAGCAGCCGCACGTCGGGCATCGCGAGCGCGTCGGCCATCAGGCCGAAGTCCAGCGACTGGTCGTAGCTCTGCACCGTGATGTTCAGCGCGAGCCCGTGCACGACGATCGAGGTCGGGTGGTTCGTCAGCATGCGCGCGCCGGCCAGGTACAGCGGCGCCGCCGGCCCGGGCACGTTGGAGATCACCAGGTTGGCGACGCTGGGGATGCGGTCGGCGACGCGCGCCTTGCCGTACAGCTTGGTCGCCGCCTCGAGCAGCCAGGGCACGCCGATCGACGGGTAGTCGGTCGGCAGCACGCCCTTGAGCGCGCCCATCGTGTCCTTCATCGCCGCGGTGGCGGCCCTGACGTGTGCCAGCCGCTTCAGCGGGTCGGCCAGGTGCGTGCCCAGGCTGACCAGGCTCATCGACGCCTGGTTGTCGCTGCTCGCGTCCCCGGCCTCGCGCAGCGAGATCGGCACCGCCGCGATCATCGACTTGCGCGGCAGGTTGCGCTGGCGCCCGAAGTAGCGCCGCAGCGCCGAGCCGCACACCATCAGCACCATGTCGTTGATCGTCGCGCCGTGGGCGCGCCCGAGCAGGCGCACCTCGTTGAGCGGCAGCGACACCGCGGCGAACGCGCGGCCGACGCCGACCGACACGTTCAGCGGCGTGCGCGGCGCCAGCGTGACGTTGCTGAAGCCCTTGTCGCGCCCGGCCAGCGCGCGCGACGCGGCGCCGCCCAGCGTGCCGACGGTCGCCGGCAGCTCGCGCACGATTTTCGCGACCTGCTGCACCTCGGCGCCGAAGGCGCTGCGCAGCATCTCGACGACGCCGGGCACGATCTCCGGCGACCGCGCGGCCGCCTTCACCTTCGGCAGCGTGCGCGGCTGCGGCGTGAGGTCGAGGATCGCGTTGGCCAGTGCCACCGCGGCCTGGCCGTCGACCGCGGCGTGGTGCAGCTGCGTGTACAGGCCCACGCGCCGGCGCCCTTCGACGCTCGGGCCGAGGCCTTCGAAGACATGCATCTTCCACAGCGGGCGTTCGCGGTCGAGCAGCACCGCGTGCAGGCGGCCGACCTCGGCCTCGAGCTCGGGCATGCCGCTGCCGTGGCGCGCCGTCTTCGGCAGTCGCAGTTCGACGACGTGCTCGCGCAGGTCGGGTTCGGCGTCGATCCACGCCGGGTTGGCCAGGTTCAGCGGCATCCACCACAGCCGCCGGCGCAGCGCCGGCGCCACCGGCAGGCGCGACTTCAGGTGGCGGCGCAGGTCGTTGACGAAGCGCCCGCGATAGCCGGCCGGCAGCTCGAGCACGTGCAGCGCGCCGACGTGCATCGGCATCTGCGGTGTCTCCAGGTGCAGGAACAGGGCGTCGAGGCCGGACAGGTGGTTCATCGCGTTGCCGTGGAAAGCGGACACCGCGATCCTAGGGCCACGCCGCGGACGCCCGGCGCGGGATTGCCCCTAACGCCGGGCCGCCTGCGGGCCCATGGCGCGCCGCACGCCGAGCAGTTCGTTGGCCACCAGCGCGACGAGCACCAGCGCGCCGCCGCCCAGTACCGCCGGCGAAGGCGTCTCGCCGCCACCGAGCCAGGCCCAGGCGACGCCGAAGATCACCTCGAGCAGCGCCAGCAGCGACACCTCGGGCGCGCTCAGCACGCGAGCCGCCGACACCGCCAGCAGGCAGGGGACCGCGAGCTGCGCCACGCCGAGCAGCGCCAGCCACGCCACGTCGCGCCCGCCGGCCTCGAACGGCCAGGCCAGCGGCAGCGTCGCCAGCGCCGACAGCGTCGCGCCGATCAGCACGGCGGGCAGCATGTCGGGCGCCGGCGCGCTGCGCCGCGGCGAGCGCAGGCTCTGGATCAGCGTCCAGTTCACCGCCGCGGCCACCGGCACCGCCAGTGCGACCGCCACGCCGAGCACGTGCCGCGCCCCGGCGCCGTGCACCTCGCTGCCGTACATCCACGCGATGCCCACGCCGGCCGCGACGATCGCGCCCCAGGTGCGCGGCGGCAGCCGGTGGCCGAGCCACAGGCGCGCGGCCAGCGCCGCGATCAGCGGCGACACGGCCATCGTCACCAGCACGTTGGCCACCGTCGTCAGCGTGATCGCGACCATGAACGCGGTGAACATGACGCTCCAGCACAGGCCCGACAGCCACATGACGCGACCGCCGCCGCGCAGCGACGCGACGAGCACCGCCGGCCCGCGCAGCCAGCCGAGCAGCACCACCAGCGCCAGCGCGTTGAACGCGCTGCGCCAGAACGTGACCTCGAAGGTCTTCGCGGCGTCGAGCTGGCGCGTGACGACGCCGGCGATGCTCCACAGCAGCGTCGCCAGCACCATCGTCGCCACGGCCCGTCGGTGCGTCATCGCGTCGAACCGGCCGGCGCGGCGTCTACGCGGCCTCGCGCTGCGCGCGTTTGCGCTCGTGCTCCTTCAGGAAGCGCTTGCGCAGCCGGATCGACTTCGGCGTGATCTCGACGAGTTCGTCGTCCTCGATGAACTCGACCGCGTACTCGAGCGTCAGCTCGATCGGCGGCGTGACCTTGATCGCGTCCTCCTTGCCGCTGACGCGGAAGTTGGTCAGCTGCTTGGTGCGCACCGCGTTGACGACGAGGTCGTTGTCGCGGTTGTGCACGCCGACGATCATGCCCTCGTACACCGGATCGCCGGGCCTGACGAACATGCGCCCGCGGTCGTCGAGCTTGCCCAGCGCGTAGGTGACGATCTCGCCGTCCTCCTGGCTGACCAGCACGCCGTTCTTGCGCCCGGCGATCTCGCCCTTGAACGGTTCCCACGAGTCGAAGATGTTGCTGATCAGGCCGGTGCCGCGCGTGAGGTTGAGGAACTCGGTCGAGAAGCCGATCAACCCGCGCGCCGGGATGCGGTACTCGAGCCGCACGCGCCCCATGCCGTCGGTCTCCATGTGCACGAGCTCGGCGCGGCGCTCGCCCAGCGCCTGCATCACCGCGCCCTGGTGCTGGTCCTCGACGTCGCAGGTCACCAGCTCGATCGGCTCCATGCGCACGCCGCCGTCGTCGTGGAACACGACGCGCGGCTTGCTCACCGCCAGCTCGTAGCCCTCGCGGCGCATGTTCTCGAGCAGGATCGTCAGGTGCAGTTCGCCGCGCCCCGAGACCTCGTAGACACCGTCCTCCGCGGTGTCCTTGACGCGCAGCGCGACGTTGCTCTGCAGCTCGCGCTCGAGCCGGTCGCGGATCTGCCGGCTGGTGACGAACTTGCCCTCGCGCCCGGCCAGCGGGCTGGTGTTGACGCAGAAGTTCATCGTCAGCGTCGGCTCGTCGACCTGCAGCATCGGCAGCGGACGCGGGTCGTCGAGGTCGGTCAGCGTGACGCCGATGCCGATGTCCTCGATGCCGTTGACGAGCACGATGTCGCCCGGCCCGGCGCTGTCGGCGACGCGCCGCTCGAGGCCCTCGAACGTGAGCACCTGGTTGACGCGGCCCTTCCTCGGCGGCGCGTCGGGGCCTTCGCACACCGCGACGTCCATGCCCGGGCGGATCGTGCCGGCGTTGACGCGGCCGATGCCGATGCGCCCGACGTAGCTCGAGTAGTCGAGCGAGCAGATCTGCAGCTGCAGCGGCGCGTCGCGGTCGCCCTGGTGCGGCGGCACGTGCCGCACGATCGCCTCGAACAGCGGCGCAAGGTCGGTGCCGACCCGGCCCGGCTCGAGCGTGGCCCAGCCGTTCAGGCCCGACGCGTAGACCACCGGGAAGTCGAGCTGCTCCTCGCTCGCGCCGAGCTTGTCGAACAAGTCGAACGTGGCGTTGATCACGTAGTCGATGCGCGAGCCCGGGCGGTCGACCTTGTTGACGACGACGATCGGCTTGAGCCCCAGTGCGAGCGCCTTCTTCGTGACGAAGCGCGTCTGCGGCATCGGGCCCTCGACCGCGTCGACGAGCAGCAGCACCCCGTCGACCATCGACAGCACGCGCTCGACCTCGCCGCCGAAGTCGGCGTGGCCCGGCGTGTCGACGATGTTGATGTGGGTGTCGCCCCAGCGCACCGCGCAGTTCTTCGCCAGGATCGTGATGCCGCGCTCGCGCTCGAGATCGTTGCTGTCCATCACGCGTTCGGCGACCTGCTGGTTGTCGCGGAAGGTGCCGCTCTGGCGCAGCAGCTGGTCGACGAGCGTGGTCTTGCCGTGGTCGACGTGGGCGATGATCGCGATGTTGCGGATCGGGTGGTTCATGAGGGCTCTCGTGGTTCGAGCAGCCCGGCCACCTCGGCCGGGCTGAGCAGTCGGTCGGCGATCAGTTCGCCGGCGGTGATGTGCGCGCTGCCGAGGAAGGCGCGCGGCTGCGCGCCGTACACGCGCACCGCGGGGGCGTCGGGCAGGCGCACGCGGCGGCGCAGGCCGGTGAGGAAGCGCCCCGCCTCGTCGTCGGGCAGCGACACCGGCGGCCAGTGCGCCACCAGCACGTCGGGCGGCAGCAGCCGCGCGTCGCGCTGCGCCTCGTCGAGCGCCTGCAGCGCGTCGAGCGTCGCGGCGTCTTCGACGCGCAGCGCGCCGCTCGCGGTTCGGCGCAGCGCCGACAGGTGCGCGCCGCAGCCCAGCGCGTCGCCGAGGTCCTCGGCCAGCGTGCGCACGTAGGTGCCCTTGCTGCACACCACGTCGAGCACCAGCCGCTGGCCGTCCGACTCGACGACGTCGAGGCGGCGGACCGTGACGCGGCGCGGCGCACGCTCGACGCTGACGCCGGCGCGCGCGTAGTCGTACAGCGCGCGGCCCCGGTGCTTGAGCGCCGAGTGCATCGGCGGCACCTGGTCGAGCGGCCCGACGAAGCGCACGCAGGCTGCGTCGATCGCACCGCGGTCGACCTGGACCGGGCGCCGCGCGACGACCTCGCCCTCGGCGTCGCCGGTGGTCGTCGTGACGCCGAGCGCCAGCGTCGCGCGGTAGGCCTTGTCGGCGTCGAGGCTCGCCTGCGCGAACTTGGTCGCCGCGCCGAAGCAGATCGGCAGCAGCCCGCTGGCCAGCGGGTCGAGCGTGCCGGTGTGGCCGGCCTTCTCGGCGCGGTACAGCCGCCTGGCCCGCTGCAGCGCGTCGTTGCTCGACAGGCCGGACGGCTTGTCGAGCAGCAGCACGCCGTGCAAGGCACGGCGCGGCACGCGCACGCGCGGCTCACCCATGTCAGTCCTTGGCCTGGCTCGCGTTCGCGCGGCGGATCAGGTCGTTGAGCTCGGCGGCGCGTTCGGTCGTGCGGTCGAAATGGAAGTGCAGCGTCGGCACGGTGTGGATCGCCAGTCGCTTGAACAGGCCGTTGCGCAGGAAGCCCGCGGCCTCGTTGAGCGCGATCTCGCACTCGGCGGGGTCGCCCACGAGCAGCGAGAACCAGACCTGCGCATGCGCGTAGTCGGGCGAGACGTCGACCGCGCTGATCGTCAGCATGCCGATGCGCGGATCCTTCAGCTCGCGGATCAGCTCGGCCAGGTCGCGCTGGATCTGGTCGGCCACGCGGTAGCTGCGGTTGGGGATCGATCGCTTGTGTCTCATCGTGCCGCTCCACAAAAATCGAAGCCCCGCCGGCCGGCGGGGCTTCGGACGAGCGCCGCCGGAACCGGTCAGAGCGTGCGTGCCACTTCCTTGATCTCGAAGAACTCGAGCTGGTCGCCTTCCTTGATGTCGTTGTAGTTCTTCAGCTTGATGCCGCACTCGAAGCCTTCCTTGACCTCGCGCACGTCCTCCTTGATGCGGCGCACCGACTCGACCTCGCCGGTGTAGACGACCACGTGGTCGCGCAGCAGGCGGAAGCGCGCGCCGCGGCGCACCACCCCGGCGGTGACCATCGAGCCGGCCACCGTGCCGATCTTCGAGGCGACGAACACCTGCCGGATCTCGGCGGTGCCGATGACCTCCTCGCGCTGCTCGGGCGCCAGCAGCCCGCTCATCGCCGCCTTCACGTCGTCGACCGCGTCGTAGATGATGTTGTAGTAGCGGATATCGACGCCGCTGCCCTCGGCGAGCTTGCGCGCCCCGGCGTCGGCGCGCACGTTGAAGCCGATGACGACGGCCTTCGACGCCAGCGCGAGGTTGACGTCGCTCTCGCTGACGGCGCCGACGGCGGCGTGCACGATCTGCACCTTCACCTCGTCGGTCGACAGCTTGAGCAGCGAGGTCGCGAGCGCCTCCTGCGAGCCCTGCACGTCGGCCTTGACGATCAGCGGCAGCGTCAGCACCTTGCCCTCGCCCATCTGCTCGAACATGCTCTCGAGCTTGGCGGCCTGACGCTTGTTGAGCGTGACCTCGCGGTACTTGCCCTGGCGGAAGGTGGCGATCTCGCGCGCGCGGCGCTCGTCGGCGAGCACCATGAACTCGTCGCCCGCCGCCGGCACCTCGGTCAGGCCCTGGATCTCGACCGGGATCGACGGCCCCGCCTCCTGGGCCGGCTTGCCGTCCTCGTCGAGCATCGCGCGCACCCGCCCGTACGAGCTGCCGGCGAGCACGACGTCGCCGCGCCTGAGCGTGCCCGACTGCACCAGCACGGTGGCCACCGGGCCCTTGCCCTTGTCCAGCCGGGCCTCGATCACCAGGCCCTTGGCCGGCGCGTCGACCGGCGCCGTCAGCTCGAGCACCTCGGCCTGCAGCAGCACCTGCTCGAGCAGTTCGTCGATGCCCTGGCCGGTCTTGGCCGACACCGCGCAGAACGGCGAGTCGCCACCGAACTCCTCGGGCACCACCGACTCGGCGACCAGTTCGCTGCGCACGCGCTCGGGGTTGGCGTCGGGCTTGTCGATCTTGTTGATCGCCACGACGATCGGCACGCCCGCGGCCTTCGCGTGGTGGATCGCCTCCTTGGTCTGCGGCATCACGCCGTCGTCGGCGGCGACGACCAGGATCACGATGTCGGTGGCCTTCGCGCCGCGCGCGCGCATCGCCGTGAACGCCTCGTGGCCCGGCGTGTCGAGGAAGGTGATCATGCCGCGCGGCGTCTGCACGTGGTACGCGCCGATGTGCTGCGTGATGCCGCCGGCCTCGCCGGCCGCGACGCGGCTGGTGCGGATGTGGTCGAGCAGCGAGGTCTTGCCGTGGTCGACGTGGCCCATCACGGTGACCACGGGCGCGCGCGGCAGCGCCTCGGCGTGCGACGACGTCTCGCCCTCCTCGACCAGGAATGCCTCGGGGCTGTCGAGCTTGGCGGCGAACGCCTTGTGCCCCATCTCCTCGACGACGATCATCGCCGTCTCCTGGTCGAGCTGCTGGTTGATCGTCACCATCTGCCCGAGCTTCATCAGCTGCTTGATGACCTCGCTGGCCTTGACGCTCATCTTGTGCGCGAGGTCGGCCACCGAGATCGTCTCGGGCACGTGCACCTCGTGCACCGGCGCCTCGGCGGGCGCGACGTAGCTCGACTCGCCCTCGCCGCGGTCGCCGCCGCGCCGTGCGCCGCCGCGCGGCGCCTTCCAGCCGCCACGCGCCGCGCCGGCGTCGGTGCGTCCCTTGACCGCCCCCGGACGCTTGGCGCCGTCGGCCCAGGCCGACGACATCTTGTCCGACTTGACCGACTTCTTGTCGCCCGGCTTGGCGGCACCGGCCGCACCCGGCGCGGCGGCAGCGGTCTTCGGCCGATGGATCGTGCCCGCGATGCCGGCCTTCGCCGCCTCGGCCGGCTTGGCCTCCTCGGGCTTCTTGGCGGTCAGCACCTTGCGCGGCTGCGACATCATCGCGCGGATCGCCGCGGCCTCGGCCTCGGCGGCCTTGCGGCGCTTCTCCAGATCGGCCAGGCGCTGCTTCTCGGCAGCGTCGACGTCGACCGCCTTGACCACGCGCAGCGCCGGCTTCGGCGCTTCGGCGGCGGGGGCGGGGGCGGGCACAGGCGGCTCGGCCTTGGCCTTGGCGCCGGCCTGCTTGGCTGCCTCGGCGGCGGCGAGCTCGGCAGCGGCCTTCTCGGCGGCCTCGCGCGCGCGTTGCTCGGCGGCCTCGCGTTCGGCGCGCTCCTCGGCCTCGCGCTGGCGGCGGCGCTCGGCGAGCTCCTCCTCCTGGCGCTTGAGCAGGTCGGCCTGGCGCTGCGCCTCTTCCTCGCGGCGCTGCAGTTCGGCTTCGTCGATCACCGGCGCGGCGGGCGCGGCCTCCTCGGCCGGCGCCGCCTCCTCGCGCTTGACGAACACGCGCTTCTTGCGCACCTCGACCTGGATCGTGCGCGCCTTGCCGCTGGCGTCGGCCTGCTTGATCTCGCTGGTGCTCTTGCGCGTGAGCGTGATCTTCTTGCGTTCGCCACCGGCCGTGCCGTGGACGGTGCGCAGGTACTCGAGCAGGCGCTCCTTGTCGTGCTCGGTCAGCGCATCGTCGGTCGAGCCCTTGCGCACGCCAGCCGACTGCAGCTGCTCGAGCAGCGTTGCCGCCGGGCGGTTGAGCTCGGCGGCCAACTGGGCGACGGTGGTGACTGCCATCTGGGATTTCCTTGCTTCGTTAACCGGTGGACGCGGTGCGGCGGCGGCGCTCAGGCGGTGAACCAGTGTTCACGCGCCTTCATGATCAGCGCCTTGGCCGCCTCGTCGTCGAGGCCGGTCATCTCGGTGAGCTCGTCGACCGCGAGGTCGGCGAGGTCGTCGCGGGTGTGGATGCCGCCGTCGGCGAGCCTGGAGATCAGCTCGGGCGTCAGGCCCTGGCCGTCGAGCTCGAGGTCGCGCAGGTCCTGCGACACCTCCTCGACGCGCTCCTCGCGCGCGATCTCCATCGTCAGCAGCGCGTCCTTCGCACGGGTGCGCAGTTCGTTGACGGTGTCGCCGTCGAAGGCCTCGATCTCGAGCATCTCGGCGATCGGCACGTAGGCCACCTCCTCGAGGCTCGTGAAGCCCTCGGCGATCAGGATGTCGGCGACCTCCTCGTCGACGTCGAGCTTGTCGACGAACAGGCGGCGCACCGAGTCGCTCTCCTGCGCCTGCTTGGCCTGCGACTCCTCGGCGGTCATGATGTTGATGCGCCAGCCGGTGAGCTCGCTGGCCAGACGCACGTTCTGCCCGCCGCGTCCGATCGCGATCGCGAGGTTCTCCTCGTCGACGACCACGTCCATCGCGTGGCGCTCCTCGTCGACGACGATCGACTGCACGTTCGCCGGCGCCAGCGCGCCGATGACGAACTGCGCCGGATCCTCGCTCCACAGCACGATGTCGACGCGCTCGCCGGCGAGCTCGTTGGTGACCGCGTTGACGCGCGAGCCGCGCACGCCGACGCAGGTGCCGATCGGGTCGACGCGGCGGTCGTGGCTGACCACCGCGATCTTCGCGCGGCTGCCCGGGTCGCGCGCGCAGCTCTTGATCTCGAGCAGGCCCTGCTCGATCTCGGGCACCTCCTGGCGGAACAGCTCCATCATGAAGCCCGGCGCCGAGCGCGACAGCATGATCTGCGGGCCGCGCACCGTCGGGTCGACGCCCAGGATGTACGCGCGCACGCGGTCGCCGCTGCGCAGGTTCTCCTTCGGGATCATCTCGCCGCGCTTCAGGCGCCCCTCGACACGGCCGCTCTCGACGATCACGTCGCCCTTGTCCAGCCGCTTGACCGTGCCGACGAAGATCTTGTCGCCGCGCGCGAGGAAGTCGTTGAGCAGCTGCTCGCGCTCGGCGTCGCGGATCTTCTGCAGGATCACCTGCTTGGCGGCCATCGCGCCGATGCGCCCGATCGGCACCGACTCGATCGGCTCCTCGATGTGGTCGTCGACCTCGATGTCGGGGATCTGCTCCTGCGCCTCGAACAGCAGCACCTCGGCCTCGGCGTTCTGCAGCCCGGCCTCGTTGGGCACGACGTGCCAGCGGCGGAACGTCTCGTAGTCGCCGGTCTCGCGGTCGACGGCGACGCGGATGTCGACCTCGCCGCCGTGCAGCTTCTTCGTCGCCTGCGCCAGCGCCGCCTCGACCGCGCCGAACACCACGTCTCGATCGACGTTCTTCTCGCGCGAGATGGCGTCGACCAGCATCAGCATTTCGCGGTTCATTCCCTTCGACCTCCGTCAACCTCGTCGGACCCGGACGCCTCGGGCGTCTCGGGGCGGGCCCTGCGGCCCTTGAAATCCACCACCGGCACCAGCCGCGCCTCGCGCACCTCGTCGAACGCGAAGTCGAGCGCGCGCACGCCGTCGGGCAGCGCCAGGCGCCACTGCCCGCCCTCGCCGGCCAGCAGCCGGCCGCGATACCTGCGCCGGCCCTCGTACGGCTCCTTGAGCGTCAGGTCGACCTCGGCGCCGGTGAATCGTTCGTAGTCGGCGACGCGCTTGAGCGGACGGTCGAGTCCGGGCGACGACACCTCGAGCCGCGCGTAGTCGCAGCCCTCGACCTCGAGCACGTACTGCAGCTGGCGCGTCACCGCCTCGCAGTCGTCGACGGTGACGAACGCCGAGTCGCCCGCCGGGTAGGTGCGCCCGGGCACGCGGTCGATGGTCACGCGCAACAGTCCCTGCGCGGCGCGCTCGACGTCGACCAGGTCGTAGCCCATGCCGGTGACCGTGCGCTCGACCGCAGCCGTCCACGCCCCGCCGACGGCCGGGCCTGCGACCCCGGCCCAGGGGTCGTGCGCCACGCGCGCCGGTGGCGCCGCGCTGCGCACCGCACGCGCGCGCACGGCCTCGCCGCGCGTGGGCGCGCCACGCGTGGGTTTGCGGGGCTGCCGCGTCTGGCGCGGGGTCAACCTGCTGGGCACGTTCGGTTCTGGTCGGCGAAGACGTCGGGTGAAGAAGGCGGCGGGTGGCGAACAGCGGCGCTGAACAGTCGGTGCGAAAACGGTGCGAAAAAACGATCGAGCAAAAAAAAAGGGCTGGATGACACCGCCCCATTGCATCGCTTCGCGCAATGCTGCACTTCAGTGAAGCGCGCATTATAAGCACAGCGCAAACCCCGTTCAAGCCGCCCGCCACCGTGCGGCGCGAGGGCCCGGTGTGCGTGCGAGAATCGTCGCCGCCTTCACGACGACACTTCGCCGCCGGCCCGGCGGTCGATCACAGTGGGAGATGCCATGGGATTCCTCGCCGGCAAGCGGCTGCTGATCACCGGCTTGCTGTCCAACCGCTCGATCGCCTACGGCATCGCGCGCGCCTGCCGCCGCGAAGGCGCCGAACTGGCGTTCAGCTACGTCGGCGAGCGCTTCCGCGACCGCATCACCGAGATGGCCGCCGAGTTCGACTCGCAGCTGGTGTTCGACTGCGACGTCGGCGACGACGCGCAGATCGAACGCCTGTTCGCCGACCTGGCGCAGGCGTGGCCGACGTTCGACGGCTTCGTGCACTCGATCGGCTTCGCGCCGCGCGAGGCGATCGCCGGCGACCTGCTCGACGGGCTCAGCCGCGAGGCCTACCGCGTCGCGCACGAGATCTCGGCGTACAGCTTCCCGGCGATGGCGAAGGCGGCGCTGCCGTACCTGAACCCGCGGTCGGCGCTGCTGACGATGACCTACCTCGGCGCGATGCGTTACGTGCCGCACTACAACACGATGGGGCTGGCCAAGGCGTCGCTCGAGGCGAGCGTGCGCTACCTCGCGGCCAACCTCGGGCCGCGCGGCATCCGCGTCAACGGCATCTCGGCCGGGCCGATCCGCACGCTGGCGGCGTCGGGCATCAAGAGCTTCCACCGCATCCTCGACATCGTCGAGCGCAACGCGCCGCTCAAGCGCAACGTGACGATCGACGACGTCGGCAACGTCGCGGCGTTCCTGCTGTCGGACCTCGCCGCCGGCGTCACTGCCGAGATCACCTACGTCGACGCCGGCTTCAGCCAGGTGATGGGCGGCGCGCCGGCGGATGACCCGGCGGGCGGCTGAAGTCGTCCCCTCTCCCACGGTTCCATCGGCGCCTCCCCCGCGGCGGCACCACCGGCACACCGGCAAGGCCGGGTCCGCGGCGGCGGCCTGAAGGCCCCCGGCTGACGGGACGCCGACCGCGCGCGGTGCCGACGCGCGGCGGCCGATCGGCAGTCGCCGCGCGTCGCCGGTGCTCGCGCGGATCGGCCTGCGTCCGGCGGGGGGCGGAGCCTCGGCGCCCGGGATCCTACGGCGCGCGGTAGCCGTCCGGCGCAAGCGGCAATGGCAGGCGGTCGAAGGGGCCGCGCCCCGACGCCGCGGTGATCCTCCCCAGCACGCGCGCGGGCTCGCTGCCGACCATGTCCCAGTCGAAGCGCCAACCCCAGTTGCCTTCGAGCGTGCCGGGCAGGTTCATGCGGTGACTGCCGTCGAGCCCCAGCACGTCCTGCAGCGGGAAGATCGCCAGGTGCGCCACCGACTGGCTCGCCGCGCGGATCATCGCCCAGTGCACGTCGTGCCCTCCGCAGGCGAGGTAGGTGCCGGCAAAGACGCGCTCGCGTTCCGTGCAGGCGTGCCACCAGCCGCGCGTGGTGTCGTTGTCGTGCGTGCCCGTGTAGACGACCGTCTCGGGCGCATGGTTGTGGGGGAGGAAGCGGTCGCCGGCGTCGCCGGCGAACGCGAACTGCAGGATGCGCATGCCCGGAAAGCCGAAGCGCTCGCGCAGCGCGACGACGTCGGGGGTGATCACGCCCAGGTCCTCGGCGACGATCGGCAACCGCCCCAGCGCCGCCTCGATGGCCTCGAACAGCATCGCGCCGGGGCCCGCCACCCAGCGGCCGTCGACCGCGGTCGGGCACGCGGCCGGGATCTCCCAGTAGCCGGCGAAGCCGCGGAAGTGGTCGATGCGAAACGCGTCGGCCAGCGCCAGCGCGCGCCGCACGCGCGCGACCCACCACGCGTACCCTTCGGCGGCCATCCGTTCCCAGCGGTACAGCGGGTTGCCCCAGCGCTGCCCGGTGGCGCTGAAATAGTCGGGCGGCACGCCGGCGACCACCGTCGGCTGGAACGCGTCGTCGAGGAAGTACAGGTCGGGGCGCGCCCAGCAGTCGGCGCTGTGGTGCGCGACGAAGATCGGCAGGTCGCCGACCACCGCGACGTCGCGCGCCCGCGCGTGGGTGTGCAGCGCAGCCCACTGCCAGCCGAAGCACCACTGCGCGAAACGCCAGAAGCCGGCCTCGTCGGCGTGCTCGCGCGCGGCCGCCGCGAGCGCACGCGGTTCGCGCGCGGCCAGCGCCGCGTCCCAGGCCCACCAGCCGCCTTCGCCGCCCCGCGCGCGGTGCGCCTGGTCGAGCGCCATGAACAGCGCGTAGTCGTCGAGCCAGGCGGCCTCGGCGGCGCACCATTGCGCGAACGCGGCGCGGTCCGCCGCCGACGCGCGGGCGCGGAACCCCGCCTCGGCCTCGCGCAGCCGCCGCATGCGCCACGGCACGACCTGCGCCCAGTCGACGCGGTGACGGTCGAAACGCGCAGGCTCGGTCGGCGCGAGCCAGCCGCGCTCGACCAACGGCTCGAGGGCGACCATCAGCTCGCTGCCGGCGAACGCCGACACGCTCTGATAGGGCGAGTTGCCTGGGCCGATCGGGTTGGTCGGCAGCAGTTGCCACACGCGCTGGCCGGCGCCGTGCAGCCAGTCGACGAAGTGGAAGGCGCCGGGGCCGAGGTCGCCGCAGCCGTGCGGCCCGGGCAGCGAGGTCGGGTG
>NZ_DAOKZA010000002.1:128032-142730 GCF_035325925.1 Azohydromonas sp.
AGGCGCCGGGGCCGAGGTCGCCGCAGCCGTGCGGCCCGGGCAGCGAGGTCGGGTGCAGCAGCACGCCGCTGGCGCGTCGCCTCAGGTCCATCATGGCGCGGGCGAAGGCGCGGCGCACAGCGCCAGCAGCGTCGACGCCGGCGCCGACAGCGTGGCGCCGGCGTCGAGCGCCAGCGCCGGCGGCAGCGAGCCGCTGCTGTCGAGCCGCAGGTGCCAGGGGCCGCCGGGCACGGCGAAGTCCACCGCAGCCGCCTCGGCGTTGAACAGCAGCAGCACCGCGGCGCCGCGCTCGGCGGCGTCCCGCCCCTCGGGCGTCGGGTCGCCGCGCAGGTTGATCAGGCAGGCGAACGCGTGGCGCGTCGCGTCGTGCCAGTCGTCGAGCTGCATCTCGGCGCCGTCGGGGCGGTACCAGACCAGCCCGCGCTCGCCGTTGGCCGCCGCCTCGACGCGGAACCACACGTCGTGTCGCAGCGCCGGCTGCTCGCGGCGCAGCGCCAGCACCGCCGCGGTGAACGCGACCAGCGCCTCGTCGGCGTGCGCCCAGTCGAGCCAGCTGGTCGGGTTGTCCTGGCAGTAGGCGTTGTTGTTGCCCTGCTGGCTGTGGCCGATCTCGTCGCCGCCGTGCAGCATCGGCGTGCCCTGCGCGAGCAGCGTCGTGGCGAGCATCGCGCGGCGCACGCGCTCGCGCTGCGCGAGGATCGCGGCGTCGCGCGACGGGCCCTCGTGGCCGAAGTTGCACGCCGGCTCGCCGTTGCGGCCGTCGCGGTTGTACTCGCCGTTGGCCTCGTTGTGCTTGTGCGCGTAGCTGACCATGTCGGCAAGCGTGAAACCGTCGTGGCAGGCGACGAAGTTCACCGACGCGCTCGGCCGCCGGTGCCCGTGGTGGAACAGGTCGCTGCTGGCGGTGAAGCGGCGCGCGAGCTCGCCACGGCCGACGCCGCGGTGCATCCAGAAGCGCCGCACGCCGTCGCGGAACTTGTCGTTCCACTCGAGGAAGCGCCCCGGGAAGCGGCCGAGCTGGTAGCCGTCGTACCCCAGGTCCCAGGGCTCGGCGATCAGGTGCACGCCGGCGAGCACCGGGTCCTGCCGCAGCGCCACGAAAAAGGCGCTGTCGGGGTCGAAGCCGTGCCGCGTGCGGCCGAGCACCGGCGCGATGTCGAAGCGGAACCCGTCGACGCCCATCTCCTGCACCCAGTGGCGCAGCGCGTCGAGCACGAACTGCGTCACGCGCGGGTGCGCGACGTTCATCGTGTTGCCGCAGCCGGTGAGGTTCTCGATGCGCCCCGGCGCGTCGGGGCGCGCGCGGTACCAGCTGGCGTTGTCGAGGCCGCGCCACGACAGCGTCGGACCGTGCTCGTCGCCCTCGGGGGTGTGGTTGAAGACAACGTCGATCACCACCTCGAGCCCGGCGTCGTGCAGCGCCGCGACCATCGCGCGGAACTCCTCGGCCACCGCGGAAGGGTCGCCGCGCGTGCTGGCGTAGCGCGGCTCGGGGCAGAAGAAGCCGATCGTGTTGTAGCCCCAGTGGTTGACGAGCCCGCGTTCGGCCAGGCCGATCTCGTCGAGGTGGTGCTGCACCGGCAGCAGCGACAGCGTGGTCACGCCCAGTCGCTTCAGGTGCGCGACGGCCGCCGGGTGCGCGAGCCCGGCGTAGGTGCCGCGCAGCGCCGCCGGCACGGCGTCGAGCCGCTGCGTGAAGTTCTTGACGTGCAGCTCGTACAACACGAGGTCGGCCGTGCGGTGCCGCGGTGCGTTCGCCCGCCCCGGCGCGGGCGTCGGCGGCGGCGCGACCCGCGCCTTGAAGGTGCACGGCGCGTTGTCGCGGGTGTCGGGGTGGCTCGCGCCGTCGGGGTGCGCGAGGTCGTGGCCGTAGTGCTCGGGTCGCCAGCGGAACAGGCCGACCACCTCGCGCGCCCAGGGGTCGAGCAGCAGCTTGTGCGGGTTGAAGCGGTGCCCTTGCGCCGGCTGCCAGGGGCCGTGTGCACGCAGACCGTACACCAGCCCGGCGCCGGCGCCGGGCAGGAAGCCGTGGAACACGCCGTCGTGCGGGCCGTGCAGCGCGTAGCGGCGCTGCTCGTGCGCGCCCTGCGCGTCGAACAGACACAGCTCGACGCGCTGCGCGTGGTCCGAGAACACCGCGAAGTTGACACCGCCGTCGCGCACCCGCGCACCCATCGGCTCGGTGCGCCCGGGCAGCAACTGCGGCGGCAGGTCGCCCAACGGCGGCATCGGCTGCGGCGCGGACTCCTTGGCGTTCATGCCGGAGCGAGGAACAGGGTGGCCAGCGGCGGCAGGTCGAGCACGATCGAGCGCCCGCGCCCATGCGCCGGTTCGTCGCCCACGGCCAGCGCGTGCCCGCCGTTGCCCAGGTTCGAGCCGCCGTAGTAGGCCGAGTCGGTGTTCAGCAGTTCGCGCCACGCCGCGGCACCGTCGGGAACGCCCAGGCGGTAACCGCGCCGCGGCACCGGCGTGAAGTTGGCGACGACGATCACCATGCCGCCGGCGTCGTCGCGCCGCACCCAGGCGAACACCGAGGTGTCGGACTCGTGCACCGCGATCCACTCGAAGCCGGCGGGGTCGTGGTCGAGACGATGCAGCGCGCCGTGGTGCCGGTACAGCGCGTTGAGGTCGCGCACCAGGTGACTGACGCCGGCGTGCGCCGGGTGCTGCAGCAGGTGCCACGGCAGCTCGGCGTCGTGGTTCCACTCGCTGCCCTGCGCGAACTCCTGGCCCATGAACAGCAGCTTCTTGCCGGGGTGGCCCCACATGAAGCCGTAGTAGGCGCGCAGGTTGGCGAAGCGCTGCCACTCGTCGCCCGGCATGCGCGACAGGATCGACCCCTTGCCGTGCACCACCTCGTCGTGCGACAGCGGCAGCACGAAGTTCTCGCTGAAGGCGTAGACCAGGCCGAAGGTCATGCGGTCGTGGTGCCAGCGGCGGTGCACGGGGTCCTCGCGCATGTAGGCCAGCGTGTCGTTCATCCAGCCCATGTTCCACTTGTAGTGGAAGCCCAGCCCGCCGACGTAGGTCGGCGCCGAGACACCGGCAAACGCGGTCGACTCCTCGGCCACCGTGACCGAACCGGGACACTCGATGCCGATCACCTCGTTGGCGCGGCGCAGGAACGCGATCGCCTCCAGGTTCTCGCGCCCGCCGTGCAGGTTGGGCACCCACTCGCCCTCGGCGCGCGAGTAGTCGCGGTACAGCATCGACGCCACTGCGTCGACGCGCAGCCCGTCGACGCCCAGGCGCTCGATCCAGTACAGCGCGCTGCCCACCAGGTAGTTGCGCACCTCGTGGCGGCCGTAGTTGTAGATCAGCGTGTGCCAGTCGCGGTGGAAGCCTTCGCGCGGGTCGGCGTGTTCGTACAGCGCGGTGCCGTCGAAGTTCGCCAGGCCCCAGGCGTCGCTCGGAAAGTGCGCCGGCACCCAGTCGACCAGCACGCCCAGGCCGTGCGCGCGGCAGGCCTGCACGAAACGCAGGAAGCCGGCCGGGTCGCCGGCGCGCGCGACGTCGTGCGGCGGCGCGCTGAAGCGCGCCGTCGGCGCGTACAGCGCCAGCGTCTGGTAGCCCCACGAGCCGTCGAACGGGTGCTCGGAGACCGGCAGCAGCTCGACGTGGGTGAAGCCCAGGTCGGCGGCGTAAGCCGGCAGGTGCGCAGCGAGCAGGTCCCAGTCGTGGAAGCTGCCGTCGGCGTGGCGCCGCCACGAGCCCAGGTGCACTTCGTAGATCGACATCGGCGCGCTGCGCGCGTTGGCCTGCGCGCGCTGCGCCGGCAGCGGCCGCGCCGGCGGCAGCGGCGCGACCACGCTGGCGGTGGCCGGGCGCAGTTCGCAGGCGCGCGCGTACGGGTCGGCCTTCAGCGGCAGCACTGCGCCGTCGCGCGAGCGCAGCTCGAACTTGTAGCGGTCGCCCACCGCCGCGTGCGGCACGAAGATCTCCCACACGCCGGCACCGTGGCGCAGCCGCATCGGGTGGCGCCGGCCGTCCCACCGGTTGAAGTCGCCGACCACGCTGGCACGCTGCGCGTTCGGCGCCCACACCGCGAAGCGCACGCCACCCACGCCGTCGACGTCGACCGGATGCGCGCCGAGCACGGTGAACGGGCGCAGGTGGCTGCCCTCGCCGAGGTAGTAGATCTCGGTGTCGTCGATCAGCGGCGGGTAGGCGTAGGCGTCGGCGTAGCGGCCGGTGCCGCCGTCGTGCCAGACGACCTGCAGCCAGTACGCGAACGTCTTGCGGCGGCGCGGGATCGCCGCCTCGAACAGCCCGTCGGGATGGCGCAGCGCCAGCGTGGCCACGCGCCGCCCGGCCTTGCGCTCGACCACCGCCACCGCACGCGCGCCGGGCAGCAGCGCGCGCAGCCACAGCGTTCCGGCGTCGTCGGCGTGCAGGCCGAGCACCGCGAACGGGTCGCCGTGGCGGGCCTCGACCAGTGCGCGGACGTCGTCGTCGGTCAGCATCGTGCGTGGGGCGCGCCGCTCAGCCGCCGCGCGACCAGATGCGATCGACGTAGTCGCGGATCGTGCGGTCGCTCGAGAAGCGCCCCATCGCCGCGACGTTGCGCACCGCGGCCTCGGCCCAGCGTCCGGGCTCGCGGTACAGCGCGTCGACGCGCTGCTGCGCCTGCAGGTAGCTCGCGAAGTCGGCCAGCAGCATGTAGGGGTCGTTGTTCAGCAGCGACTCGACCAGCGCGCGGTAGCGCTGCGGCTCGTCGGGCGAGAAGTCGCCGCGCAGCAGCGCGTCGATCACCGCGCGCAGCACCGGTTGGTCCTCGTAGTGGCGCCTCGGGTCGTATCCCAGCTCCTTCTCGCGCGCCACCTGCTCGGCGCGCAGCCCGAAGACGAACATCTGCGCCTCGCCCATGGCCTGCGCCATCTCGATGTTCGCGCCGTCCCAGGTGCCGATCGTCAGCGCGGCGTTGAGTGCGAACTTCATGTTGCCGGTGCCCGAGGCCTCGGTGCCGGCGGTGGAGATCTGCTGCGACAGGTCGGCCGCCGGGATGATCGCCTCGGCCAGCGAGACGCTGTAGTTGGGCAGGAACACCAGCTTGAGCCGACCTGCCACGTGCGGATCGTCGTTGACCACGCGCGCGACGTCGTGCGCCAGCCGCACGATGGTCTTGGCCGCGACGTAGGCGGTGGCCGCCTTGCCCGCCAGCACCACGGTGCGCGGCTGCCACTGCGCGTGCGGCTCGGCGACGATGGCCTGGTAGCGCGCGATCACATGCAGCAGGTTGAGCAGCTGGCGCTTGTACTCGTGGATGCGCTTGACCTGCACGTCGAACAGGCCGGCCGGATCGACGGTCACGCCCAGCTCGCGCCGGATCAGCGCGGCCAGGCGTTCCTTGTTCAGCCGCTTGGCGTGCATCACCGCGTCGCCGAGCCCGCGCTCGGCGGCCAGCGGCGCGAGATCGGCCAGGCGGTCGAGGTCGCACCGCCAGCCGTCGCCGATCGCCTCGTCGATCGCCGCGGCCAGCGCCGGGTTGGCCTGCATCAGCCAGCGACGCGGCGTGACGCCGTTGGTGACGTTGGTGAAGCGCTCGGGCCACAGGCGCGCGAAGTCGGCGAAGATCGTGCGCACCATCAGCTGCGAGTGCAGCTCGGACACGCCGTTGACGCGCCGCGACGCGGCGATCGACAGCGACGCCATGCGCACCCGGCGCTCACCGGACTCGTCGATCAGCGACATCCGCGCCGCCAGCGCGTCGTCGTGCGGGTGCAGCGCGCGCACCGCGTCGAGGAAGCGGTGGTTGATCTCGAAGACGATCTCGAGGTGGCGCGGCAGCAGTTCCTTGAGCATCTGCACCGGCCAGTGCTCGAGCGCCTCGGGCATCAGCGTGTGGTTGGTGTAGCTCGTGGCCGCGCGCACCTGCGCCCACGCCGCCTCCCACTCGAAGCCGTGCACGTCGATCAGCAGGCGCATCAGCTCGACCGGAGCCAGCGCCGGGTGCGTGTCGTTGAGGTGGACGACGTTCCTCGCGCCGAAGTCGTCGAGCCGCCCCTGCTCGCGCAGGTGGCGCGCGAGCATGTCCTGCAGCGATGCGCTGACCAGGAAGTACTCCTGCTTCAGGCGCAGCTGGCGCCCGGCGTGCGTGCTGTCGTCGGGGTACAGCACCCAGTTGAGCACGTCGGCCTCGATGTGCTCGCGCCCGGCCTGCAGGTGCTCGCCGCGGCAGAACAGCACGAAGTCGATCGGGTGCAGCGCGCTGGCGTGCCACTGGCGCAGCGTCGCCACGCGTTCGGTGCCGTGGCCGGGCACGATGAAGTCGTAGGCGTTGGCCTGCACCGAGATCTCGGGCACCCAGCGCCTGGCGGCGCCGTCGTGTTCGACGCGACCGCCGAAGCCGATCTCGTAGCACAGCTCGCGGCGCGGGATCTCCCACGGGTTGCCGTCGCGCAGCCAGTCGTCGGGCGCCTCGACCTGCTGACCGTGCACGATGCGCTGCGCGAACATGCCGTACTGGTAACGCACGCCGTAGCCGAACGCCGGCAACCCGAGCGTGGCGAACGAGTCGAGGAAGCAGGCCGCCAGCCGCCCCAGGCCGCCGTTGCCGACCGCCATGTCGCGCTCGGACTCGAGCACGTCGGGCAGCGACAGGCCGCCGGCCGCAAGTTGCTCGCGCAGGTCGCCTTCGAGGCCCAGCGCAGCCAGCGCGTTGCCCAGCGCGCGTCCCATCAGGAACTCCATCGACAGGTAGTGCACGCGACGCGGCGGCAGCGCGGCGTGGGGCGACGCGCGCGTCATCGCCTCGCGGTCCTGCGCCTGCGTGCGCGCCCAGCGCGGCTCCAACGTCGCGCGGCATGCGGCCGCCGCGGCGCGCATCCAGGCCCTGGCCGGCGCGCGCGACGACGGGTCGCCGACGTCGGCGCGCCGCGCGAGTTCCACCGCCAGCGCCTGGCGCAGCGCCGCACCGTCGTGCGCCGGCGTGCCGGCGCCGAGATGCGCCGCCACGGGGTGCGACACCGGCCGGCTCATCGCGCCGAAGGCGGCCGCCGCGGCGGCAACGCGCTCGTGCGGTGCGCGGCGTCGGGCCGCGCTGGAGGTGGCAGGATCGTTCGCAACATCGGTTCGGGTGCGCATGGTATCCCGCCACGCCGGCCGCGGCGGCCGGCTGCTACAGTGGCCGCGTGGTTGCACCTTCGCCGGCCCGCCGTCGCGGTTTTCTGCCGTCGCGCGCTGCGCCTGCGCACGCATGAGCCGGCGCCGCCACGGCTTTCCGCGCCTGCTCGGCGACATCGGCGGCACGCACGCCCGCTGGGCCTGGCAGGACGCCACCGACCCCGCGCCTTCGCGCATCGTCGTGCATCGCTGCGCCGCGCACGCGTCGCTGCTCGACTCGGCGCGGCACTACCTGGCCGAACAGCGGCTGCCCGCGCCGGCGCAGATGGCGATCGGCATCGCGACGGCGGTCACCGGCGACGAGGTGCGCATGACCAACCACCCGTGGGTGTTCTCGATCGACGCGCTGCAGCGCGCCCTCGGCGCCGAGCGCCTCGTCGTGATCAACGACTTCACCGCGCTCGCGCTGAGCGTGCCTTGGCTCGGCGCCGACGACCTGCGTGCCCTCGGCGACGGCCGCGCCGCGCCCGGCGGCGCGATCGCGGTGCTCGGCCCGGGCACCGGGCTCGGCGTGTCGGGGCTGGTGCCCGACACGCGAGGCGGCTGGGTCCCGTTGGCCGGCGAAGGCGGCCACGTCACGCTGGCCGCCGCCGACGAGGTCGACGCCGACCTGCTCGCCCGGCTGCGCGCACGCTTCGGCCATGTCTCGGCCGAGCGCGTCGTCTCGGGCCCCGGACTGGCCACGCTGCACGCGGTGCTGTGCGAACGCGACGGCGTGTCGGCGCACCTGGCCGATGCCCCTGCCATCGCCGCCGCTGCCGTCGAGGGCAGCGACGCGCAGGCCGTCGAGGCGGTGCACCGGTTCACCGGATTCCTCGGCAACGTCGCAGGCAACCTGGCGCTGACGCTGGGCGCGCGCGGCGGCGTGTACCTGGGCGGCGGCGTCGTGCCGCGGCTGGGCCGCGCATTCGATGCCGCATGGTTCCGCCGGCGCTTCGAGGACAAGGGCCGCTTCGCCGGCTACCTGCGCGAGATACCGACCTGGCTGATCACCGCGGCGGCACCGGCCCTGCTCGGCGCGTCGCGCGCGCTCGACCCCCCGGTGCGGTGACGACGACCGGCGTCGGCGCGCCCGCACCGCCGGGCGATGCACTCGAGCCTGCGGCGCTCGCGTGCGTGGGTCGGCAACGCCACCGCGCACCCCTTGCGACGGCCTCGCGGCAGGCGACGCCCGGTGCGGGCGATTGGTGTGGCGGCAAGCGACTCAGGCGCGCGTCGGTGCGCGTGTGAGTGCGCGCCGTTCACGCAAGAGGTCCATGCAGAGGCCACGCGGTCCGCCGCCGCCGGCGGGCGGCCGTGCCAGACCCTGATCAGCGAGCCGTCGTCGGCCAGGGTGATGAAACGGTCGCGTACTTCGGGTGCGGGCGCATTCGCTCCCGCCCCACCGAGCGAAGCCGGACGCGGTGATCGCGCGCGCTCCCACCATGGCGCGAAAGGTCATCCCGATGCTCATCGACAGCAATGCCGCCGATGTCCAGCAGATGCCGATCTCGCGACGCCTGCTGCTGCCGCCGCCGGCGCGGCGCCGGCAGCCGCGGTGGTTGCCCGACGGATCTGCGATCATCGTCGGCGAGTACCCGCCCACGATGATCCCTGCCACAACTGGGCCCTGGCAGTTGCGCCTGCTGGGCGGCTTTGCCATCGACGACGGCCGCCGGCGGCTGACCCGGCTGCACAGCCGCGCCGCGGTGCTGTTGCTGGCGCGGCTGGCGCTGCGGCCGGGTCGCGATCATGGCCGTGAAGAACTGGCGGCCCTGCTGTGGCCCGAGGCCGATGTCGCCACCGGCCTGGCGCGGCTGCGCCAGACGCTGAGCACGCTGCGCGCCACGCTCGAACGGCGCGGCGGCCTGGCCGAGGCCCGCCCGCTGCTGGCCGCCGACCGACGCGTGCTGCGCCTGGTGCCGGGCGCCCTGGTCTGCGACGTCTGGCCCTTCGAGCAGACCTGTGCCGCCGGCGATGCCGCAGCGGCCAGCCGCCTCTACGGCGGCGAGCTGCTGCCCGGCTTTGCCGACGAGTGGGTGGTCGAGGAGCGGCTGCGCCTGCAGGCCCTGGCCGATCGCTTCGGCGTCGTGGCGGCGCGGGCCGCAGCGGCCACGGTCTTGCTGCAGGATCCGCCGGCGCTGGGAGATCGTGCGCCGCCGCCGGTGGCTGACCCGTCACTGGCCTTGCCGCTGCCGGCCGGTCGCTGGCACGGCGACCCGGAGACGCTGGCCGCGCTGTCGGCCCGTGCCGATGCCCAGCGCGTGCTGACGCTGCGCGGCCCGGGCGGCATCGGCAAGACGCGGCTGGCGCTGGAACTGCTGCACCGGCTGTCTGCCGCCGGGGCGCCTTTCGACGTGCTGCGTTTCGTCTCCTGCGTGCAGGTGCAGTCGCTGTCGGCTCTGCAGGACGCGCTGCTGCTGGCCCTGCGGCCGCCGCCGGGCGCCGGCGATGCGCTGACCCGTTGCGCGCAGGCACTCGCCGGGCGGCGGACGCTGCTGGTGCTGGACAACGCCGACGGCCTCGAATCGGCCGCGCTGCACTGGCTGCAACGGGCGCTGGAAAGGCTACCCGGATTGCACCTGCTGTCGACCTCTCGGCGGGTGCTGGGCTTGGCCGGCGAGGCCGACCACCCGGTGCCGGCCCTGGCCCTGCCGGCCGACGGCGCACCCTGGACCGAGCTGGCCCGAAACCCTGCCGTGAGGCTGTTCGTCGAGCGTGCCGTCGCCAGCCGCGCCGACTTCCAGCTGCACCCCGGCAATGCCGAGGCCGTGGCCACGCTGGTGCAGCGGCTGCAGGGCTTGCCGCTGGCGCTGGAGCTGGCGGCGTCGCGCGTGCGCAGCCTGCCGCCGGCGGCCTTGCTGGCGCTGCTGGCGCAGCCGGGGTCGGGACGCTGGTCGCTGCTGTCGCGCAGCGGCGCGCGTGCCGGCGACGATCCGCGCCATGCCTCGCTGCTGGCGGTGGTCGACGACAGCCTGGCCAGCCTGCCGGCGCACGCCGCGGCGCTGCTGCCCTGGCTGGCTGCCGCCCCCGCCGCACTGGCGGCCGACCTCGTGGCGCATCTGGCGCCGGCTGCCGGGATCGGCGACGACGCCGCGGCGGCGCGCGACGCGCTCGATGAGCTGGTGGCCGCCAGCCTCATCGACCCTGCCTGCGACGACGGGACCGAGACCTGGTGGGCCTTGCGCGAACCGGTGCGTGACCGGGTGCTCGATCGGCAGGCAGCGACGCCGCGGTCACCCTGGTGGTGGGCCGTGGCTGCCTGGGCCGAGGACCTGCCGCAGCCCTGGCCGCTGCCCCGGCTGGCGCCGCTGTGGCCGCTGCTGGCCTGGATGGCGCGCACCGCCGACGACACCGTGCCGGCGGCCGACATCTGCCGGCTCGCGCTGGCACTGGCACCGGGCTGGGCCGAGCGCAGCCCGCCACCGGCCTTCGTGGCGACGCTGGACCGCGTGCTCGTCGACCAGGCCGCGACGCTGCCGGCGTCGCTGCGTGCGCGCAGCCATGCCCTGGCGGCGTGGCTGGCGCTGGCCGCGGGCGGCCGCGATGCGGCGTGCCGCCAGGCGGCCTTGGCATCTGCCGATTGGCCGGCCGACCCGGCCGCAAGCGCACGTGCCCACGGGCAGGTGGCCAAGGTGCGCTGGCGCGCCGAAGGCGACGTGGCGGGCGCCCGCGCACTGCTGCAGCAGGCGGTTGCGCTGGCGCGCGTCGCCGGCGACGCGACCACCGAGGCCGAGGCCGTCAACCAGCTGGCCACGATGGCCAACGAGGTCGACGCCGATGCCGCAGCGGCCGAAGCCGGCTACCGGCGCGCGCTGGCGCTGCTCGAAGGCGTGCAGCCGCGGCCGCTGCATGCCATGCGCGGCGTGCAGCACAACGTGGCCATCGCGCTCGTCTATGCCGGCCGCACCACCGAGGCGCTGGCGCTGATCGAGACGCTGATCGCCGACGCCCGCGCCAGCGGCGACCAGCAGCTGCTGGCACCGCTGCACAACGCGCTGGGCAGTGCGCTGCAGGACCTGGGACGCCTGCCCGAGGCGATGGCCGCCACCGTGCAGTCGCTCGACCTCGCCTGGGCCGCCCTGGACACCGAGGCCGTGCTGTATGCGCTGTGGAACCTGGCGCTGCTGGCGCACCGACAGGGCCTGGCCGAGCCGGCGGCGCGGCTGCTGGGGTATGCCGACCACGCCTGGCGCACGCAGTTCGGGCCGCTGGCGCGCAGCGACCGGCGCGACCTGCTGCGCGTACGCCGCGCCTGCCGGAGGCGCCTGACGCCGCCGCTGGCCGAAGCCATCTGGCGCGCCGGGCAGGCCTTGTCGCCGGCCGAAGCGGTGGCCCAGGCGCGGCGCCTGGCCGCGGCATGAAGACCGCGCGTTGCGCGGCCGCTCAGCTGCGCCGGCGTGCACTGCACCGCATCAGACCCAGTGCGCCGACCAGCAGGGCCCAGGTGGCGGGCTCGGGAACGCTGCCGCCCGGGTTCTGGAGGGCGCTGAGAAAGACGCCCGACTCGGAGGTCCACGACAGGCCGGACGGGGCCGTGCCGAGCCGCGCCCGCCCGCTGTGGCCGAAGTCGCAGGCGCCCGTGCTGTTGCCGCAGAAATCCAGCCGCAGTTCGGGCTCGATCACCAGCGTGGTTTCGCCGGGAGGGACCCACAACATCACCTCCATCGTGAAGTCGAAGGCGTCCGGCCCGGGGGCATGGTGCGTGACGGTCCAGTGCGAGGCCTGGCCCATCGCGTCGGTGAAGTAGAGGCCCGCATTGCGCGTGTAGTGGGCGGTGAAGGCGGTGCCGGCATTGGCGCTGCCGTCGGCCGCGAAGCCGATGCACTGGCCCGAGCCGTTGCAGGCCGCCGCCGACGGCACGTAGACCCTGCCGATCGCCCGCCAGTCGGCCCGGGCGATGCCGCCCAAGAGCGCGCCGTCGACCTCGATCCAGTACGAGATCGGCAGCCAGGCGGTGCTGCTGTTGGTGAACCACAGCGTTTCGCGCAGCCCGCCACCGCCGCCGGAAACGACCGACGGGAAGTCGCCATCGAAGACCTCGGAACTGGCACGAACGATGCCGCTGGCCAGATCGGCTCGAGCCTGGACCAGGCCGGAGTCGTCGCCTTGCGACGCCGCCGCGTGGGCCCAGACCTCGGTCGGGCTGGAGCCCTGCCCCGCGGCGACGCTGCCGGTTCCGCTGTGCGACGAACCCCCGACCGTGCCGTTGACGATCGAGATTGCCGCCGAATTCGGGCCGATGGTGACGCTCGAGTCGGCGCGAGCGTGGTAGCCGGATGAGACGAACGCCGCGTGGCTGGGCAAAGCGACCGCGGCCGCGACGCAGAGGGCAGTGAGGCGGAGCATGGTGAGTCCTTTCGACGAGGCCGACGGTGCGGCGTTGGCGCCATGCTCCCGGGCGAACGTTTGTCCAACGTTCCGGGAACGACGTTGTGCGACCCCCCGGATGCGGGGGGCGCCTGCCCGATCGCGGTGCCTCAGGCAAAGCGCCCCTGCAGAAGCCACGCCGTCTCGCCCACCGCCGCCGGCAGGCGGCCGCGCCAGATCCAGACCAGCGAGCCGTCGTCGGCCAGGGCGATGCCCTCATCGCGCTCTGCGGGTGTGCCGTCCCACCCGTCAGCCTCGAAGCGCTCGGGGCCGCTCACCAGGCGCAGCGGTCACCCTTCCAGCAGCGGCAGCTCGCCGCGCTCGGCCAGCGGCTGCAGCTCGGGCACCAGCCAGGCCGGGCGGCGGGTCGGCAGCGTCGCGGCGCCGTTTTGCGCAGATTTCGCCGTCGCGACGTCGGCCGTCTTCGCGACCGGCGCTGTGAAGGCAGCGGTGCCCATGCCGGCTGCGCCCTGCCACGGCACGGCGCGCGCCGGCAAGCGGCAGAGCGACCTGTGGAGCATCGAGGCCGCCATTGCGGCCGCGGGCACGGCGTGCGCGTCGGCGGCGGCGGTGCGGGCCATCGGCTGCGTTCAGTCGCCGTCGCGACGCGCTGAGGCGAGCGTCATGGCCGCCGTGAACGGACGCTCCAGCCAGGTGCGCCCCTCATGGCTGTCGACCCGGAGGCGGCCGGGCACGACGATGGCGCCAAGGCCGTCGTCCTCGTGGAACACGTGCAGCGCAACGTCGCCCGACAACTCGACGCTTTTGAAGCCAAACGGCAGGCAGCGGTCCAGCGTCCAGTGCACGCTGAAAGCCCTGGCGGGCATCGGCATGTGCCGTTCGAGCGGTCTGCCGTCGATCCGCACGCGCGTACCCGGCCCGCAGATGTGATCGAGCGTGGCGTCGGTCCAGCGCGGAGGCACCGCATCGTCGAGCAGCGGCACGAGCAGCGCGTTCAACGCGAAGCGGATCAGCGCCGGCGGTATCGACACGCCCGGCGCGATGCCGCTGTGCAGCGACGTCCCGTCGGCGGCGGCCGCCGGCACCACGGCGGGCGCACGTGGCGCCGCAGCGACTCTCGGACCGGAAACCCACCAGATCAGCACCGGCGGCATCAGCAGCAATGCCGCCAGCCCGAGCTGCCGAAGTCGTGTACGCACCATGCCGGTCCTGCCCGATGCGGCGTCAGCGCAGCGCGATGCGGGACGCGCGTTCGCGCAGGCGATTCGCGCGCAACGGTTCCATTGCCTCGATGCGCCGCGCCGTTGCGTGCAGCGCGATCGTCGGCTCGACCTCGCCGATCAGACGCTCCAGCGGCAGCAACGCCCCACACAGGGCCTGCGGTTCGCCGGCCAAGCGATCGATGCCGCCCGAAGCTCGGGCCGGCCGCATGGAACCGATGCAAACGACGATCGACATGGCGACTCCCGGAACAGCTGGAACAGGGTCTGTCCGGGCGGGCGCCGCGGCAGCGTGCCAAGCGTAGGCAAGCGCCTGCCGACGGACATCCCTCGAGATGGGGATGCGGCGACAGGCGCGATGCGTTCGGCTTGCATGCGCAGCAACATGCCGGCTTGGACTTGAGTACAAGTCAGTCTTCGCTGAAGCTTCGCTTTCGACATCGACATGCCGCACGGCCCGGACTGCGACGGCGGCGAGCTCGAGATCATCGCGGCCATCCCCGAGCGGCCGGTCATCGGGGAGATCCTCAGCCACCTCGGGCTGGATCCGCGGCCGCCACCCCGGCGGCGGGCGCGCGAGGCGGGGCAAGACCTCGCAACCTGAGCCGCGCCCGCCGTCGCAGACACCACGCGCATCGACACGGGCTGCGCTGCCAAGCCGAAGCGGGGGTGGCGCTGCGCGACCTGGCGGTCAGATGCCGCAAGACACAGGGTCAACGCCGAGGCCGAAGGCCCGAAGCGCTCCTGCCACCCCATGAAGGTGGTCAAGCGCCTGCGGGATCAGCGCAACGTGGGGGCGCCGGCACCCAACCTCGGCACTTCACGCCGCCGCAGCACGGTCCGAGCGCGGTCGTCAGGTCGCACGCGGGCTCTGCTGAGGTCGGAGGAAACACCTGTCGTCCTCCCCCCACGCAGCAGACTCGTCGTCCGAGACGCCGCCGCCCCTCAACGCAGCGAGGCGTTGATCTTCTCCAGTGCCGCGCGGCCGGGCACCAGCTGGTCCTCGCGCAGCGCGTTCAGCGGCGTCGCGCTGGTGTGCAGCGCGG
>NZ_DAOKZA010000003.1:0-130842 GCF_035325925.1 Azohydromonas sp.
CTGGCCGTCGCGCACGATGCCCCTCAGCGCCGCGTCGGCACTGGGATAGAGCTTGTTCATCAGGATGCCTCCGGGAGAGCGAGGGGAAGTCCGAGGCGGGAAGATACTACGTAATGCGTTACGTAGTCAGTACGTAGAATCAACTAGCGGCGAACCCTGCCGCTGTCGAGGGACAAAGATGAAGCGACCGAGCGACGATGAACTCGTCAGCCGCCTCGAAGCGACGTACGCCCGGGTCGCTGCGCCTTTCGTGCAGTCGCTGAACCTGCGCGTGGTCTCGGCGACGAAGACCGAGTCGGTGCTGGCGCTGCCGATCGTGCCGCACCTGGTGCACGGCGGCGGCGTGCTGTGCGGGCAGGCGATGCTCGCCGCGGCCGACACCGCGATGGTGCTCGCGCTGTCGGCGTGGTTCGGCGAGTTCCGGCCGATGACCACCGTGCAGCTGAGCACCAGCTTCATTCGCCCGGTGCCCGGCGACGCCGGCGAGGCCTTGGTCGCCTGCCGCATCCTGCGCTGCGGCAAGTCGCTGGCCTTCGGCGAGATCGACCTGAGGCTCGCCGACGGCACGCTGTTCGCACACGCGACCACCACCTACGCGCTGCTGTGACGTGAGCGTGCCGCCACTGGACTACCGCACGGCGTTCGACCTGGCGCCGATCGGGCTGGTGCTGTCGCGCAACCGGCTGATGGTCGACTGCAACCGGCGCGTGCTCGAGATGTTCGGCGCCGAGCGCGAGCAGCTCGTCGGGCGCTCGTTCGAGGTGCTGTACCCCACGCACGAGGAGTTCGAGCGCACCGGCGAGCGCATCGTCGCCAGCCTCGACCGCGACGGCTGGTACGCCGACGACCGGGTGATGAAACGCGTCGACGGCCCGCGCCGCGGCGAGCTGTTCTGGTGCCACGTCTCGGGCCGCGCGCTCGACCCGGCGCGCCCGCACGCCGCCGGCATCTGGGCTTTCGAGGACCTGTCGTCGCGGCGCGTGCTCAAGGTCGAGTTCACCGCGCGCGAACGCGAGATCGCCGCGCTGCTGATCGAGGGGCTGACGAGCAAGCTGATCGGCAAGAAGCTGGCGATCAGCCCGCGCACCGTCGACGTCTACCGCGCGCGGCTGATGCGCAAGGTCGGCGCGGCCACCACGCCCGAGCTGGTGCAGAAGCTGTTGAGCGCCTGAAGCAGCCCCGCCCGCCGGGCCGCGGCGCCCGATGGTCGCGCCCCTGCGCGGGCCGCTCGGGACACGGGCGCGCCACAGGTAATCCCTAGGTCGCCATCGTGTCTTTAGTTATATAAATTAACTAATGATCTGAATCAACGGCCGCGACACCCGCCGGCCCGCCAGGCCGGCACCCCCCACCGAGGAAGGAGACCACGACCATGCTTCCCCATGCTCTCGGCGCCACCGCACTGGCGGTGGCCGCGCTCGCGGTCCTGCCGGCCGCGACGGCGCAGGCACGCAGTCCGTTCGGGTTCGACACCTACAGCTTTCCTCCGTCGGCCGCCGATGCCGTCTCGCTGACCGTTCGTGCGCCGTCGCACGCGACCGCGCGGCAGGTCGCCGTGTTCCTCAACGGCAAGGACGTCACCGTGTCACTGCAACCGGTTCCGGACACCGACACGCTGGCCGGCACCGTGACCGGCCTGGTGCCCGGCGCCAACACGCTCGAGCTGCGGCCGCGCGCCAACGCCGCGGCGGTCGCCCGGCTGAAGGTGCACGTCATCACCGCCGCCGACTGCAACAGCGCCCGCCTCGGTTCCGACATCGACCCCGCATCGATCGGCGAGCCGGTCTCCGCCGTGACACTGACCAGCACCACCTGGACCGCCGCCACGGCGTCGAACCAGGCCTTCTGCCGCGTCAACGGCAGCATGGCGCCGATCGACCCGGCGGCACCGAACATCAACTTTGGCACCACGCTGCCCGCACGCTGGGCCTACCGCTACGCGCAGATGGGCGGCGGCGGCATGAACGGCTCGATTCCCGCGCTGGCCGGGGCCGCCTACAACAACCGCGGCATGGCCACCGCGGGCAGCGACTCGGGTCATCAGTTCGTCGGCGGCAACGCCTGGGCGCTGAACGAGGAGGCGATCAAGAACCTCGGCTACATGCAGATGAAGAAGACCTACGACGCCGCCCGCGTGCTGCAGCAGCGCGCCTACGGTGCGGCGCCGCAGCACACCTACTGGTTCGGCAGCTCGCAGGGCGGCCGCGAGGGCCTGACGATGGCCCAGCGCTATCCAGAGGCCTTCGACGGCGTCTCGGTGCAGGTGCAGATCGTCAACTTCTCGTCGCTGATGCTGGGGCCGGTGCTGCTGCGCCAGCAGGAGATCGCGCTGGCCAACTGGGTGACCCAGGCCAAGCGCACCGCGATCGCGACCGAGGTGATTCGCCAGTGCGACGGCCTCGACGGGCTGTTCGACGGTCTGATCAACAACTACCAGGCCTGTCGAGCGATCTTCGACGTCAACCAGGGGACGCCGAACCGCCAGCCCTGGGCCGCCAAACGCTGCCCGGGCAACATCGACCCCAACCCGGCGGACACCTCGGCGAACGCCTGCCTGACCGACGGGCAGATCGAGACGCTGCAGTTCACGCACACGCCATATCTGTTCGCGACCCCGCTGGCGCACGACAACCCGCGGTTCGGCATGTGGCTGCCCGGCACCGACCCCGGCGGCAGCGGGCTGATCGTGCCGACGCGCTACCGCGGCCAGGAGGGCGCGGCCGCCAACGCCCCGCTGTACACCCACCTGGGCATCGTGGGCGTCACCGGCTTCCTGTTCCAGGACCTGAACGCCAACGCGCTGGACTACGTGGAAGGCGGGCCGCTGAACGACCGGCGGGTCGAGATCTCGGCCTGGCTGGACGCCACCGACCCGGACCTGCGCCCGTTCAAGAACCGCGGCGGCAAGCTGATCTCGGTGATCGGCACCAACGACACGCTGGCCTCGCCGGGCGCGCAGCTGGACTATTACCAGTCGGTGCTCGACACCATGGGCCGAGGCTCGGTCGACCAGTTCGCGCGGCTGTGGGTGCTGCCGATGACCAACCACGGCCTGGGCGGCAGCAGCTACAACGTCAACGGCGCCGGCGAGCCGAATGCGCCCTTCCCCATCCCGAACGGTCACGACCGGGTGACGATGATCGTCGACTGGGTCGAACAGGGCGTCGCGCCGCCGAAGGCGCCGACCGTCACCGCCGGCGCACGGTCGCTGCCGATGTGCTCGTACCCGGCGTATCCACGCTACCTCGGCGAGGGTCGCCCGGCGACCGAGGCCGCCTCGTACGAGTGCACCGTCGACTGACGCGCAAGGACCCGCCGCGGGCCCGGCAGCAGCAACTGCCGGGCCCGTGCCGATCGTCGGCGACTGGGTTGCGGACGGGCGGGTACACTGACCGTCGATGGCCAGTCCTCGCAGCAGCGACGGTGCCCCGACGCCGGTCGACCAGTCCTCGCTGGCGCATTTGCTCGGCTACCACATGGCCCAGGCCGACATCCCGGCCAAGGCCGCCTTCTACAAGTACATCGGTGAGCCGCTGGCGCTGCGGCACGTCGATTTCACGATCCTGATGCTGGTGCGGTCCAACCCCGGCATCACTCAGAAGCAGCTGTCGCAGACCCTGGCGGTCTCGGCGCCGAACATCACCACGCTGCTCGAGCGCATCGAGTCCAAGGGCCTGATCGAGCGCGTCCGCTCCGACGCCGATCGCCGGCTGCAGCACGTGCGATTGACACCTGCCGGTGCCCGCATCGCGAAGCGCTCGTACGAACTCTCGCTGGACTGCGAGCGCGAGATGCTCAAGCACCTGACCGCCGGTGAACGGGCCCTGCTGCTGGAGCTGCTCGACAAGGTCGCCAGGCACCGGCGCGTTTGACGGACACGCGCTTGCCTGGCGGTGCGCACCCGTGGCAGGCGCGCTGACGGCCCGCCGGCCGTCGGCGGCGTCGGTGCAGGCGGCTTGCCCGGCTCGTGTCGCGCGCCACGCCGGGGCGATGCATGATGTAGAGCACGCGTTACGAAGGCCGCCGCGATGATCACCGTCCACCACCTGGAAAACTCGCGCTCGCAGCGCGTGCTGTGGCTGCTCGAGGAGCTCGGCGTGGGCTACGAGATCCGGCGCTACGCGCGCGACCCGAAGACCCTGTACGCGCCGCCCGAACTGCGGCGCGTGCACCCGCTGGGCAAGAGCCCGGTGATCACCGACGGCGACGTGACCGTGGCCGAGTCGGGCGCGATCGTCGAGTACCTGCTCGACACCTACGACGCGAAGGGTCGCCTGCGCCCGCCGCCGGGCACGCCCGAGCGGCGCCGCTTCACCTACTGGCTGCACTTCGCCGAAGGCAGCGCGATGCCGCCGCTGCTGATGAAGCTGGTGTTCGACAAGGTGCGCCGCGCGCCGGTGCCGTTCTTCGTCAAGCCGGTGACGCGCGGCATCGCCGACAAGGTCATGGCGAGCTTCGTCACGCCCAACCTCGAGCGCATGTACGCGTTCATGGAAGGCGAACTGGGCGAGCGGGCCTGGTTCGCCGGCGACGCCTTCAGCGCGGCCGATGTGCAGATGAGCTTTGCGCTCGAGGCCGCGGCGCAGCGCGGCGGGCTCGACGCGCGCTACCCGCGCCTTCGCGACTGGCTCGAACGCGTCCACGCGCGCCCGGCGTACCGCCGTGCACTCGAACGCGGCGGGCCGTACACGATCGCCGACTGACGCCGCGTCCGACGTGGCGCCACGCGGGCGCCGTCGGCGCAAGCCGCCGCCCACCGGCCGGTGGATCGGCGCCGCTCGTGCGTCGATCCGCGACCGCATGGTCGCGGCCGCAACGGCCGCACCACCACGGGCGCGCAAGCCACGACGTCGACGAGGCGGCACGAAGGCGGCGGGAAGGCGGCATGACATCCGACGCCCTGGCCCGTCAAGACCTCCTGGGCGCAGGTCGTCCCGGAACCGCCGGCACGCCGTCAGTGCCTCGCGGCGCCGCCGCCGAACTCACGCCAGGGCGGGCGAGCGCGATCGCCGCCGGCCGGCCCCGCGCCGCCTGCCGCGCCGGCAGTGGCCGCGCCCGCCGGCTGCGGCGGTGCGGCCACCGGCTGCGGCGGTGCGGCCACCGGAACGACGACACGGAACACCGCGCCGCCTTCGTCGCGGTTGCCGGCGTCGATGCGCCCGCCCATCGCGGTGACGATCTGCCGGCTGATCGCCAGGCCCAGCCCGGCGCCCTGCCGGCGCGCGCGGCCCTGCTCGCCTTGCGCGTAGGGCTCGAACAGGCGATCGAGGTCGGCCGCACTGAGCCCGGGGCCGTCGTCGAGCACCTCGACGCACAGCTCGCGCCGCCCTTCGCGCTCGCGCGCCTCGGCACGCACCGCCACCGGCCCCCGGCGCGCGAACTTGACCGCGTTGTGCACCAGGTTCTGCACCACCTGTTGCAGCCGCGTCGCGTCGATCTCCAGCGTCGCCGGCATGCGCTGCACGTCGCGTTCGAGCCGCAGGCCGCGCGCGCGCGCCGCCAGCTCGCCCGGCGCCAGCGCCTGCGTCCAGAACGCCGCCATCGACGTCGGCTTCACGTCGAGCACCAGCGGTGCGCCGAGCAGCTGCTCGTAGGCCAGTGTGTCGTCGAGCACCTGCCGCAGCCCCTGCGAGCTGCGGGCGATCGCGTCGAGCAGCTTGTCGCGCAACGCCGGGTCGTCGTGCTCGCGAAGCATCTCGGCGCCGGCGCTGACCGCGCCGAGCCCGCCGCGCAGTTCGTGCGACAGGTAGGCGAGGAAACGCCCGCGCGCGGCGGTGGCCTGCTCGGCCATCCGGCGTGCGTCGCGCTCGAACTCGCGCGCCGCGCGCAACCGGCGGTTGCCGCGCGCCAGCAGGTACAGGTAGCCGAGCAAGGCAGCGAGCACCGGCAACGCGATCGACGCGACGCGGGCCCAGTCGGTGCCCGCTTTCACCTGCACCGTCATCCAGCGCGACTGCAGCATCGCACGATCGCTGTCGTTGAGCGCCTCGAACCCGCGGTGCAGCAGCCGGGTGAGCTCGGGCAGCCGGCGCGGCACGGCGAAGTACAGCTCGCTGTCGCCGCCGCGCACGATGCCGGTGATGCGCAGCTGGCCGGCGAAACGTCGCTCGATCAGGTCGTTGATCACCGTGATGTTGCCCAGCCCGACCTGCGCCGCGCCTTCGGCCACCGCCGCCAGCACCTGGTCCTGGCGGTCGAGCTCGACGAGCTGGATGCCCGGGTGGCGCGCTCGCAGTTCGGGGATCAGGAAGTGCGCGCGCAGCAGCGCGAGCCTGCGCAGCCCGACCTGCGCGGTGTCGGTGACCGCGGCGCCGTCGACCGCGGTGAACAGCGCGGTGGGCACGCTGGCGAAGGGACCGACGAAGTCGACGTCGCGCCTGCGCAGCGGCGTGCGCGCAACGCCGACGACGACCTCGATCGAGCCGGCGAGCGCGCCGTCGTAGACCTCGGCGAAGCTGGCGCCGATCTCCTGGACGATCTCCAGGCCGACCTTGCCGGCGGCCAGCCGCAGCGCATCGGCGCCGAGCCCCTGGAACTCGCCGAGCGGGCCGCGCTGCGTGAACGGCGCGAAGTCGGCGTCGTAACCGACGCGGATGCGCCCGTGCTGCCGCAGCCAGGCGCGTTCGGCCGCGGTGAGCTCGACGGCAGTCGGCGGCAGCGGCACCAGCGCGCCCGCGGGCAGCCAGCGCTCGGCAAGCCGCGAGCGGTCGGCCGCGGTCACCGACTCGATCGCCCGGTCGAGAATGGCGCGCAGCTCGGGCAGGTCGCGCCGCACCGCGGGCCCGAGCGGCGCGGCACCCGGCCCGAGGTTGCGCCGCAGCTCGACGTTGGCCAGCAGGTTCTTCTCGACGTGGAACACGACCTCGTGCTGGAAGCCGATGAACAGGTCGACCTGACCGCCGGCCAGCGCGCGCAGCGCCTCGTCGGCGCGCTCGTAGGTGTGCACCGCGGCCTGCGGGTGCCGATCGCGCAGCAATGCCAGCGCCGCCGAGTCGGCCACCGCGGCGACGCGCCGGCCGCCGAAGTCGGCGGTGGGCGACACGTCGGGCACGTCGCGACGCGCGGCGAGCACCAGGTTGGTGGTGAACGCCGCTCGCGTGTACAGCGCGGCGTCGGCGATCTGCGGCAGCGGCGCGGCGAACGGCAGCATGTCGATCTCGCCGCGGCGCAGCGCGTCGAGCGCATCGGCGAAGCGCGGCACGTGCCGGTACTCGAAGCGCAGGCCGCTGCGCTGCGACCACAGGTCGAGCATCTCGACGACGAAGCCGTGCGGGTGCCCGCTGCGCTCGTCGTTGAAGTAGTACGGCGGGAACTCGCGCGTCAGCGCGACGCGCACCACCGGGTGGGCGGCGACCCAGGCACGCTCGCGTTCGGTCAGCGCCAGCGTCTGCGCCGCGGCGGCGTGCGCGAACACGACGCACAGCAGTGCCGGCGCCCACCCCCGCAGCCACGATGCCCAGCGTTGCCACTTCGTCGAGCCCGCCACCGGCGCCACCCCATCCAGGCCCCCTGAGGGCCTGCATGGTGCCAATGTACGCGACCCGTGGCGATGCGTCGTCGCCGGGCCGCGCCGCAACGACTCAGTGCCCGGGACGCCGCGAGCCAGCCGAGCGCGCGGGCCTCAGTTCAACCGACGACCGCGCGCAGCCAGTCGGGCAGCGGCACCGACTTGCCGCGCGGAAAGTCGACCCACACCGTCTTCGCGCCGCCGCTGGCGTAGATCACGCCGGGTTCGTCGGTACGCTCGAGGGTGATGTAAGTCTCGAAGCTGGAGCGCCCCGGCTTGGCGACGTAGTGGCGCGCGAGCACGTCGCCGGGGTACTCGAGCTGCTTGAGGAAGTTGCAGAACGCGTTGACGATCACCGGGCCGGTGCCCTGCGGGTCGGGAGGCCCGCCCAGCGAGTGGAGCCACTCGATGCGCACGATCTCCATGAAGCGGAAATAGACCGTGTTGTTGACGTGGCCCATCGCGTCCATGTCGCCCCAGCGGATCGGGATCACCGACTGGTGCACCAGCTTCTTGTGGTCGGGCAGGTCGAATCGCATCGTGTTTCAAGAGGTCGTGGTGTCGGGATCGATGCCCAGCTCGCCGGCAATGCGCTGCACGGTGGCGCGCAGCGCGTCGAGCTCGCGCGCAAGCCGCGCCTGTTCGGCCTTCAGCGCCGCGACCTCGCCGGAGCTCACGCCGCCGGCATCACCGCCCAAGGACTCGGCCGCGGCGGGCAGCGCGACGTCACCGCACAGGCGGTGCGCCCAGCGCGGCTCGCGCGCGCCCGGCGCGCGGGGCAGGCGCACGACGCGCGGCGGGTCCTTGGCCGCGAGCTCGTCGAGAAAAGCCTCGACCGACGAGATGTCGGCGAAGCGGTGAAGGCGCTCGCAGTTCAGCCGCAGTTCGGCCGCGGTCTGCGGCCCGCGCAGCATCAGCACCGCGAGCAGCGCCACCGCCGCACCCGGCACGCCGAGCACGCGAGGCGCGTTGTGCTCGAAGCGCACGACGCGGCTGCCGCTGACCTCGAACACCAGCGACAGCTCCTTCAGGCCGTCGACGGCGGTCAGCACCTCGGCGTCGGTGGCCGCGATCACCGGGTCGCGCGCCGTCTTCTGGTTGCAGCCGGCGACCAGGGCGTTCAGGCTCAGCGGGTAGGTGTCGGGCACCGTCGCCTGCTTCTCGACGAGCACGCCGAGCACGCGGGCTTCCAGCGGTGTGAGAGCACGCACTTGCGCCGACCCCGTCGCAAACCGATCAGGCGGACGCCGCGGATGCGGCCGCGCCGGCGGGCTGGCGTCGGCCCCGGGGGCTCGACAAGGCCGGTTCGTGGCCCTCGGGGCGGGCGCCGCAGGCGCTTCGGGGGTGGTTCATCCCTACACGCCGAAGCCGTCGTCGGCCGCGATCACGGCGCCGTTGACGAAGTGGCTCTCGTTGGCGCACAGCATCACGAGCACCGCGTCGAGGTCGCGCGGCTGGCCGACGCGCTTGCGCGGCAGCATCGCGACGAGCTTCTGCCCGGCGTCGGTGCTCCAGTGGTGGTGGTTGATCTCGGTGTCGATGTAGCCCGGGCACAGCGCGTTGACGTTGATGCCGAAGCGCCCCCACTCGAGCGCCATCGCGCGCGTCATGTGCACCACGGCGGCCTTGCTCATCGCGTAGACGCCGATCTGGCCGAGCACGCGCAGCCCCGCCATCGACGCGACGTTGACGATGCGCCCGCCGGTGAAGGTGCCCGGCGCGGCGCCGCGGCTGCGCGCGATCATGCGCTTGCCCACCTCCTGCGCGACGAAGAACGCGCCGCGCGTGTTGGTGTCCATCACGTAGTCGTAGTCGTCGGGCGTCACGTCGACCAGCTTCTGCGTCGTGCTGACGCCCGAGTTGTTGACCAGGATGTCGATCGTTCCCATCTCGGTCTCGGCGTGCGCCACCGCGGCCTTGATGCTGTCGGTGTCGGTCACGTCGAGGCCGACGACGTGCGCGTCGCCGCCGGCGGCCTCGATCTCGGCGCGCAGCGTCTTGAGCCGCTCGACGCGGCGCGCCGCGAGCACCACCGCGGCACCGGCGTGCGCGAGCGTGCGCGCGAACTGCGCCCCGAGGCCGCTCGACGCGCCGGTGACCATCGCCACGCGCCCCGACAGGTCGATCTGATACGTCATCGCGCTCTCCCGCACCCGAAGTCGCGGGCGACGATAGCACGCGCACGCGGCAGCGAAGCGGCGTCGCCGGGGAAAATAGCACGATCGTTCGTTTTTGTCGGTGACCGCTCTAGAATGCGCGTTTGACCGGCCCCGCACACCGCCCAAGGAGAAGCCCGCCATGTCGCCCGACGAGATCCTCGAGCAGTACGGCCCGCGCGAGTCGATGGCGTACGACGTGGTCGTCGTCGGCGCCGGCCCGGCCGGGCTGGCGTGCGCGATCCGCCTGAAGCAGCTCGACGCCGCGCTGTCGGTGGTCGTGCTCGAGAAGGGCTCCGCGCCCGGCGCGCACATCCTGTCGGGCGCGGTGATGGATCCGCGCGCGATCGACGAGCTGTTGCCCGACTGGAAGCAGCGCGGCGCGCCGCTCAACCAACCCGTGACCGCCGACCAGGTGCTGTTCCTGCACCGCACGACGGCCAGCGCGACGCCGCGCTGGCTGATCCCGCAGTGCTTCCACAACGAGGGCAACTACGTCGTCAGCCTCGGCGCCGTGACCCAGTGGCTGGCCGCACAGGCCGAGGCGCTGGGTGTGGAGATCTTCCCCGGCTTCGCCGCCGCCGAGGTGCTGTACGACGAACGCGGCGCGGTGCGCGGCGTGGCCACCGGCAACCTCGGCGTCGGCAAGGACGGCCGGCCCACCGACGCGTTCCAGCTCGGCATGGAGCTCACCGCCAAGTACACCGTGTTCGCCGAAGGCGCGCGCGGCCACCTGGGCAAACAGCTGATCGCGAAGTACCGCCTCGACGACGGCCGCGACCCGCAAAGCTACGCCATCGGCATCAAGGAGCTGTGGGACGTGCCCGCCGGCCAGGCTCGCCCGGGCCTGGTGGTGCACACCGCCGGCTGGCCGATGGACCCGAACACCTACGGCGGCGGTTTCCTGTACCACCTCGAAGGCGGCAAGGTCACGCTGGGCTTCGTCGTCGGGCTCGACTACCAGAACCCCTGGCTGAGCCCGTTCGAGGAGATGCAGCGCTGGAAGACGCACCCGGCGATCCGCGCGCACATCGAAGGCGGCAAGCGCATCGGCTACGGCGCGCGCGCGATCACCGCCGGCGGCCTGCTGAGCCTGCCCAAGCTGGTGTTCCCCGGCGGCGCGCTGGTCGGCTGCGACGCCGGCACGCTCAATGCCGCACGCATCAAGGGCAGCCACGCGGCGATCAAGACCGGCATGCTCGCCGCCGAGGCGATCGTGCCGGCGCTGGCCGCCGGGCGCGCCGGCGACGAGCTCGGCGGCTACCCCGAGGCGTTCGAGCGCAGCTGGCTGCACGACGAGCTGGCGCGCGCGCGCAACTTCAAGCAGTGGTTCAAGAAGGGCAACCTGGTCGGCGCGGCGATGACCGGCGTCGAGCACTGGCTGCTGCCCAAGCTCGGCGTGAAGACCCCGCCGTGGACGATCCACCGCCACGACCCGGACCACGTCCGGCTGTCGGCGGCAGGCCAGTGCGACAAGATCGCCTATCCCCGGCCCGACGGCGTGCTCACCTTCGACCGACTGAGCTCGGTGTTCATCAGCAACACCAACCACGAGGAGAACCAGCCGGCGCACCTGACGCTGAAAGACGCGGGCGTGCCGGTGGAGGTGAACCTCGCCACCTACGCCGGCCCGGAGAGCCGCTACTGCCCGGCCGGCGTGTACGAGTTCGTCGGCGTCGACGAGGGCGCGCCGCGGCTGGTGATCAACGCGCAGAACTGCGTGCACTGCAAGACCTGCGACATCAAGGACCCGACGCAGAACATCGTCTGGGTCACGCCCGAGGGGGGCGGCGGGCCGAACTACGCGGGGATGTGAGCGCCGCTCTCAGGCCCCGCGCCGCGTGATTCACGCGGGGATGTGAGCGCCGCTCTCAGGCCCCGCGCCGCGTGATTCACGCGGGGCCGCCGCGACAAGCCCGCACACTGCGCTCGCCGATGCGCGGCCGCGTCGCGGCGGCACGCTAGGATGGCCGCGCAGACTGCCCTGCCCGCCGCGATGAGTGCCGATCTCGAGACCGCCGCCGAACCGCAACGCCTGCGCCGCGTCGCGATCGACCCCGTCTCGCGCGTCGAGGGGCACGGCAAGGTCACGCTGCTGCTCGACGACGCCGGGCGTGTGCAGCAGGCGCGGCTGCACATCGTCGAGTTCCGCGGCTTCGAGCGCTTCATCCAGGGCCGGCCGTACTGGGAAGTGCCAGTGATGGTGCAGCGCCTGTGCGGCATCTGCCCGGTGTCGCACCACCTGGCGGCGAGCAAGGCGCTCGACGCGGTGGTCGGCGCGCCGACCGTCACACCCACGGCCGACAAGATCCGCCGGCTGATGCACTACGGCCAGGTGATGCAGTCGCACGCGCTGCACTTCTTCCACCTGTCGTCGCCCGACCTGCTGTTCGGCTTCGACGCCGAAGCGGCGCGGCGCCACATCGTCGGCGTCGCCGCGGCGCACCCCGGGATCGCGCGCCAGGGCGTCGCGCTGCGCCGCTACGGGCAGGAGGTGATCCGCGCCACCGCCGGCAAGCGCGTGCACGGCACCGGGTCGGTGCCCGGCGGCGTCAACCGCCACGTGTCGGCCGACGACCTCGCGCTGCTGCGCGCCGAGGTGGCGACGATGGTCGACCACGCCGAGCGCGCCGTCGACATCGCCGCGCAGCTGCACGCGGCGCAGCCGGCGCTGTACGACGGCTTCGCGAAGTTCCACTCGAACTGGCTGTCGATCGTGCGCGCCGACGGCGCGCTCGAGCTGTACGACGGCGCGATCCGCGTGCGCGACGCGGACGGGCGCATCCTCGTCGACGGTCACCCCTGCGCGCGCTACCTCGACCTGATCGAGGAGGAGGTGCGCCCCTGGACCTACATGAAGTTCCCTTACCTGCGCGCGCTCGGCGCCGACGCCGGCTGGTACCGCGTCGGGCCGCTGGCACGCGTGCAGAACTGCGACCGCATCGCGACCCCGCGCGCCGAGGCCAGGCGGCAGGAGTTCGTCGCCACCGGCGGCGGCGCGCCCGTGCACGCCAGCCTGGCGTACCACTGGGCGCGCATGGTCGAGATGCTGCACGCGATGGAGGTCATCGCCGCGCTGCTCGCCGACCCCGACATCGCCGCCGGCGAGCGCATGGCGGGCGACGCGTCGCTGGCGGTGCGCGCGGCCAACGGCGAGCGCGAGGGCATCGGCGTGATCGAGGCGCCGCGCGGCACGCTGATCCACCACTACCGCGTCGGCGACGACGACCTCGTCACCGCGTGCAACCTGATCGTCTCGACGACGCACAACAACCAGGCGATGAACGAGGCGGTGCGTGCCGTCGCGCGCGAGCGCTTCGACGGCCGCGCTGTCGACGAGGCGCTGCTCAACAGCGTCGAGGTCGCGATCCGCGCGTACGACCCCTGCCTGTCGTGCGCGACGCATGCGCTCGGGCGCATGCCGCTGGACCTCAGCGTCGTCGCCGCCGACGACACGCTGGTCGACCGCGTGCTGAAGGACGGCGACGGGCGCATCGAACGGATCGCCGGATGAACGAGGCGCGTGCGCCGCTGCTGGTGTTCGGCTGGGGCAACCCCAGCCGCGGCGACGATGCACTGGGCCCGCTGTTCGTCGAACGGCTGCAGCGCGACTGCGGCGACGACCCGCGCATCGCGTGGCTGACCGACTTCCAGCCGCAGGTCGAACACGCGCTCGACCTGGCCGGTCGCGCGCGCGTGCTGCTCGTCGACGCCAGCGTCGTGGCCGACGCGCCGTTCGCCGTCACGCAGCCGCGGCCGCACCGCGACGCCAGCTTCGGCACGCACGCGATCAGTCCGTCGGCGCTGCTACAGGCCTACGTCGACCTGCACGGCGGCGCCGCGCCGCCGCCGACGACGCTGCTCGCGATCCGAGGCGCGTCGTTCGAGCTCGGCGAGCCGCTCGGCGACGAGGCTCGGCGCCACCTCGGCGCGGCGCTCGAGTGGGGCCGGCGCTGGCTGCGCGGCGTCGCGGCGCCGGAGGACGCAGCGTGAACGAGCGCCGCCCGGCGGCCCCCGACGACGACGCCGCGGCGGTCGTCGACGCCGCGCTGGCGCGCCACGCGCACGACGCGCACCGGCTGGTGCAGATCCTGCGCGAAGTGCAGGCGCTGACCTGCTGGCTGCCGCGGCCGCTGCTGGCACGCGTGGCCGATGGCCTGGCATTGACACTGGCGCACGTCGAGGGCGTGGCCGGGTTCTACCGCTTCTTCCACCTGCGCCCGGTCGGGCGCTGGCACCTGCTGTTCTCCGACAACGTCACCGACCGCATGGCCGGCAGCGTCGAACTCGCCGACGAACTGTGCCGGCGCCTGCGCGTGCCGCTGGGCACGACGCGCGCCGACGGGCGCGTCAGCGTCGCACGCGCCTCGTGCACCGGCATGGCCGACCAGGCCCCGGCGCTGCTCGTCAACCACCACCAGGTGATCACGCGGCTCGACGCGCAGCGCGTCGCCGAACTCGCCGCGCTGGTCGAGGCCGACGCGCCGGTCGCGCACTGGCCGCCGGGCTGGTTCGTCGTCGACACGCCGATCCGCCGCGCCGACGTGCTGCTCGCGCAGGCCGCCACGCCCGGCGACGCGCTCGCCGCCGCGCTGGCGCGCACGCCGCAGGCGATGCTCGACGAGGTCAAGGCCTCGGGGCTGCGCGGGCGCGGCGGCGCGGGTTTTTCGACCGGCAGCAAGTGGCAGTACTGCCGCGACGCGGCCGGCGACGAGCGCATCGTCGTCTGCAACGCCGACGAGGGCGAACCCGGCACGTTCAAGGACCGCGTGCTGCTGGCGCGCCACGCCGACGACGTGTTCGAGGGCATGACGATCGCCGCCTGGGCGCTCGGCGCGCGCCGCGGCTTCGTCTACCTGCGCGGCGAGTACCGCTACCTGCTCGACCATCTGCTGGCCGTGCTGTCGCGCCGGCGCGCCGGCGGGCTGCTCGGCGCCGGCATCGGCGGCGCGCGCGGCTGCGACTTCGACATCGACATCCACCTCGGCGCCGGCGCCTACGTCTGCGGCGAGGAGTCGGCGCTGATCGAGTCGCTCGAAGGCCGGCGCGGCACGCCGCGCATCCGCCCGCCGTTCCCGGCCGAGCGCGGCTACCTGGGCCGCCCGACGGTGGTCAACAACGTCGAGACCTTCTGCGCCGTCACGCACATCGCGCGCCACGGCGGCACGTGGTGGGCCGGCATCGGCACGCGCCAGTCGACCGGCACGAAAATCCATTCGGTGTCGGGCGACTGCGAGCGCCCCGGGCTGTACGAGTACCCGTTCGGCACGCGCATCGGCCGCATCCTCGAAGACTGCGGCGCACGCGACACGCAGGCGGTGCAGGTCGGCGGGCCGTCGGGCGCGTGCCTGTCGGCGTTCGAGTTCGGCCGCCGCATCGCCTTCGAAGACGTGCCCACCGCGGGCGCGTTCATGGTGTTCGACCGCTCGCGCGACATGTTCGAGGTGGCGCGCAATTTCTCGCACTTCTTCGCGCACGAAAGCTGCGGCTTCTGCACCCCGTGCCGCGTCGGCACCGAACTCGTCGTGCGGCGCATGGACAAGCTCGCCGCCGGGCGCGGCTCGCGCCACGACATCGACGTGCTGTTCGAACTCGACCGCCTGCTGCACACGACGACGCACTGCGGGCTGGGTGCCACGGCGTGCAACCCGCTGCGCGACACGATCGCCAAGTTCCGCCCGGCCTACGAACGCCACCTGCTGAGCCTGCACTTCGAGCCGGCGTTCGACCTCGACGCCGAGCTGTCGGTGGCGCGCCAGCTGACCGGGCGCAGCGACGCCGGCGCCTTCCTGGAGCGCAAGTGATCGACCTGCGTCGCGCATTCGTCCGTGCGCACGGGCCCGCGTTGCCGGCGCACGTCGATGCGCCGCGACGGCCCGTGGCTGCACAGGTCGCCGCGGTGTCGCCGCCGGCGGGGCGGGGAGACATGCAGGGCCAGCGCTCCCGCCGGCGTCGGCTCGCTCGGCCTCTGCCAGCGCGGTGCGCGCGGGCGGGGATGTCCGGGCCCGGCCCATCGCGCGTCGCGCCACGCTGCCCGGAGCCCCGGACGTGACCGACACGGCACCCCCCCGCTTCACGCTCGACGGCGACGAAGTCCCGTTCACGCCGGGCGAGACGATCATCGAAGCCGCGGCCCGCGCCGGGCACTGGATCGCGCACCTGTGCTGGCACCCCGACTTCGCGCCGCACGGCTCGTGCCGCGTGTGCCAGGTCGAGGTCGACGGCCGCGCGGTGACCGCGTGCACCACACGTGCGCGCGACGGCCAGCACGTCGTCAACCGCAGCGCAACGCTCGACGCGATGCGCAAGACGCTGCTGCAGATGCTGTTCGTCGAGGGCAACCACTTCTGCCCGAGCTGCGAGAAGAGCGGCAACTGCCTGCTGCAGGCCACCGCGTACGAAATGGGCATGGAAGGCCCGCACTTCGAGGAGTTCTACCCCGACCGCCCGGTCGACGCGAGCCACCCCGACGTGCTGCTCGACTTCAACCGCTGCATCCTGTGCGAGCTGTGCGTGCGCGCCAGCCGCGACGTCGACGGCAAGCACGTGTTCGCGATCGGCGGCCACGGCATCGGCGCCAGGCTGCTCGTCGACAGCGCCAGCGGCCGGCTCGTCGACACCGACATCGCGCCGGGCGACCGTGCGCTCGAGGTCTGCCCGGTCGGCGTGATCCTGCCCAAGCGCCGCGGTTTCGCGGTGCCGATCGGCGAGCGGCGCTTCGACGCGCAGCCGGTGTCGGCGCAGCCGCACCCGCTGCCGTCGACGAAGGACCCCCGGCCGTGAGCGACACCGCGCTGCCGCACGCGCCGCGCAAGCTGCGCCTCGCCACGGTGTCGCTCGCGGGCTGCTTCGGCTGCCACATGTCGCTGCTCGACATCGACGAGCGGCTGTTCGAACTCGTCGAGCACGTCGAGTTCGACCGCTCGCCGCTGACCGACATCAAGCACGTCACCCACTGCGACATCGGCCTGGTCGAAGGCGGACTGTGCAACGCCGAGAACGTGCAGGTGCTGCGCGAGTTCCGCGCGCAGTGCAAGACGCTGGTCGCGGTCGGCGCGTGCGCGATCACCGGCGGGCTGCCGGCGCTGCGCAACCCGCTCGACGTCGGCGAGCTGCTGGTCGACGTCTACCGCGAGCGTGCGGGGCTCGCATCGGGCAGCCGCGTTCCCGACGACCCCGAGCTGCCGCTGCCGCTGAACCGCGTGCACCCGATCCACGAGGTGGTGCACGTCGACTACTTCCTGCCCGGCTGTCCGCCCGGCGCCGACGCGTTCTGGCAGTTCCTCACCGACCTGATGGCCGGGCGCACGCCGCGGCTGGCGCACGGGTTGATCCGCTACGACTGACGCGCCGCCGCGGCGGCGGCGTGATGCCCCGAGGCGGCGAGGCGGTCGACCGTGAAGGCGTGATCCGCGTCGAGCGCGCCGCGCAGCTCGCGCGCGAACAGCCGCGCCGCCGCGGCGCCGACCAGCGGCACGTCGCACCGCACGCGCACGCGCCAGGCCAGGTGCGTGCACCCCGGCCCGCGCTCGACGACGTCGCCGCGGCAGTGCGCGCGCAGCGGCAGGCGCGCCGGCTCGACGTCGAGCTGCGCCTCGGCGCGCTGCGGCCCGCGGCGGTACCAATGGCTGCGCTGGTGCAGCGCCTGCGCCCGCTCGGCGAAGCCGCGTGCCCAGGCCGGCAGGGCCGCCGGCACGACGGCCCGGATGCGCTCGAGCTCCACGTCGATCGTCACAGCGTCGGCGTGGAAGCGCAGGATGCGTGGCGGCGCGCCGTCGAGCGCACGGTACTTGCTGTCGACGTACTCGCGCCGGCCCAGCGCCAGCCACAGCGCGCCGAGCCCGGCCGGGTAGTCGTGCTCGAGCGCAAAGGCGACCTCAGCCATGCGCGCCGCGGCGCAGCGTGGCGGTCGCGTCGACCGCCACGGCGCCGTCGCAGGCCAGCACCCACAGCCGCACGCGAGCGTCGCCGGCCACGGCGCCGCACAGCGTGAGTGCCGCGCCGTCGAACAGCGGGCGCAGCGCGCGGAACTCGAACGTGTCGAGCACCGCGTCGGGGCGGTGCTCGCGCAGCAGTTCGAGCAGCAGCGTCGCCAGCAGCGGACCGTGCACGACCAGCCCCGGGTAGCCCTCCACGCCGGTCGCGAACGCACGGTCGTAGTGGATGCGGTGGCCGTTGAAGGTCAACGCCGAATAGCGGAACAGCAGCACCGCGTCGGGCGTGGCGCGGCGCTGCCACTGCGGCACCGCCGGCGGCGCCATCGGTGGCGGCGACGCGCCGCCGGGCCGCGGCGCCTCGCGGTAGACGATGTGGTGCCACTCGCACAGCGCCGGCGCGGCGTCGCCCTCGGCGCGGATTTCGTGGCGCACGGTGACGAACACCAGCGCGCCGCTGCGTCCGTGCCTGCACCGCACGTCCTCGACCGTCGACTCGCGCTCGATGCGCTGGCCGACGCGCAGCGGCCGCGCGCCGAACTCGAAGCGGCTGCCGGCCCACATGCGGCGCGGCAGCGCCACCGGCGGCAGGAAGCCGCCGCGCCGGGCGTGACCGTCCTCGCCCAGCTCGCTGGCGCGCGGGTGCGGCAGGAAGTACAGCCAGTGCCACAGCGGCGGCAGCGCGTCGCCGTCGCGCACCTCGCGCGCCGGGCGGTCGAGCGTGGCCGCCAGCGCCGCCACCGGCGCGGCGGTGACCCGGTCGCGCGCGCGCTCGCTGCGGCCGATCCAGGCCGACAGGCCGGCCTCGTCACGGTCGTCCTCGGGCGAGGTCATCGTTCGGTCGTCGTCGGGGCCACCGGGGCGGTGATACTGCGCATTGCCCCACCATCGTATCCGCCATGGCCCGTTGGTCCCAGGACGCGCTGAACCCCGGCGTGCGCAAGCGCGAGGTGTTCGGCTGGGCGATGTACGACTTCGCCAACTCCGGCTACACGACGGTCGTGCTGACCGCGGTGTTCAGCGCCTACTTCGTCGGCGGCGTCGCCGGCGGCGCGAGCTGGGCCACGCTGGCCTGGACCTCGGCGCTGGCGCTGTCGAGCCTGATCGTGATGGCGACGATGCCGGCGATCGGCGCCTACGCCGACCTGCGCGGCGCGAAGAAGCGCCTGCTCGCGCTGTCGACGCTGGGCTGCGTCGTGACCACCGCGGCGCTGGCACACGCCGGGCCCGGCCAGGTGGCCTGGGCGGTCGCGGCGATCGTGCTGTCGAACGTGTTCTACAGCTACGGCGAATCGCTGATCGCGGCCTTCCTGCCCGAGCTGGCGCGCGATAGCAGCCTCGGTCGCGTGTCGGGCTGGGGCTGGAGCTTCGGCTACTTCGGCGGCATGCTCACGCTGGGGCTGAGCCTGGGCTACGTGATCTGGGCGCAGGGCCGGGGGCTGCCGGCATCGCACTTCGTGCCGGTGACGATGCTCATCACGGCCGGCGTGTTCGCGCTCGCGTCGCTGGCCACCTTCGCGCTGCTTCGCGAGCGCGCGCGGCCGCAACCGGACCCGGCGCACGAGGCGGGGCTGCGGGCGTCGCTGCACCGGCTGCGGCACACCTGGCGCGAGTCGCGGCGCTTCCGCGACTTCAGCGCGCTGCTGGCCTGCGCGGTGGCGTACCAGGCGGGCATCTCGGTGGTCATCGCGCTGGCCGCGGTGTACGCCGAGCAGGTGCTGCAGTTCCGCCAGACGCAGACGATGGCGCTGATCTTCCTCGTCAACATCGCCGCCGCGGTCGGCGCCTTTGCCTGGGGCTACGTGCAGGACCGCATCGGTCACCGACCGGCGCTGGCGGTGACGCTGGCGGGCTGGATCGTGATGACGGTGCTCGCCGCGCTGGCCACCGGCCCGGGGCTGTTCTGGGTCGCCGCGGTGATCGCCGGGCTGTGCATGGGCAGCAGCCAGTCGGCCGGGCGTGCGCTGGCCGGCGCGCTGTCGCCGGCGGCACGGCGCGCCGAGTTCTACGGCCTGTGGACCTTCGCGATCCGGCTGTCGGCGATCCTCGGGCCGATGACCTACGGCCTGGTCACGCTGCTCAGCGGCGGCAACCACCGGCTGGCGATCGCGTCCACCGGCGCCTTCTTCGTGCTCGGACTGGGGCTGCTGGCGCTGGTCGACGTGCCGCGCGGCATCGCGGCAGCGGCGCAAACCGCTGCGCACGCGCCGCGCGCGCCGGCGCGCTGACGACACCGCCGCCCGATGGTCGAGCCCAAGTCGCAGATCCACTTCCTCGACGTCCTGCGCGGCGCGGCAGCCTGGCTCGTGGTGTGGGACCACCTGTTCGCCATCTACCCCGAACGGCTCGGCACGACGCTGACCGTCGTCGATGCGGTCAACCGATGGGTCAACCAGCCGCTGGGCCTGATCCAGAACTTCGGCTGGTTCGGCGTGTGCCTGTTCTTCCTGATCAGCGGCTTCGTCATCACGCATGTCTCCCTGCGCGAGACGGCCGCCGAGTTCGCGCTCAAGCGCGCGCTGCGCATCTTTCCGCTGCTCGCGCTGGCGGTGCTGCTGTCGGTGGCGCTGGACGAGAACGCGCGGCAGCAGGCCAGCCCCGCGGCGGTGCTCACGAGCATGCTGCTGGTCAACTACTGGATCCACCCGCAGGTGGTGCTCGTCGGCGTGGCGTGGACGCTGGCCATCGAGGTGCTGTTCTATGCGTGGGTGCTGCTGTCGTTCCCGTTGCGCCGCTGGCCCGCCGCCAGGGCCGTGCTGCTGCTCGGCGCGGTGATCGCGACGGTGCTGACCGCACGGCAGTTCGGCCACGGCTACTTCCTGTTCGCCGCCACCGCGGCCTACCTGCCCTACCTCGCGGTCGGCCAGGTGCTGTACTTCGCGCTGCACCAGCGCTCGATCGGGCCGGCACTCGCCGCGGGCCTGCTGGTGCTGGCTCACGTCGCCCTGGTGCTGGGGCTGCGGCAGATCCACGTGCAGTTCCTGCCGCTCGACAACTCGTACCTCGTCAGCTTCCTGGCCGCGATGGCGGTGTTCCTGCTCGCCTGGGCGGTCAACGACCGGCTGCGGCCCGGGCCCGTCGTTCGTGCGCTCGCCGACACGAGCTACTCGGTGTACCTGTTCCACGGCATCGTCGGGTTCTACCTGCTCGATCGCTGGGTGCCGCACCTGGGACTGGCGTCCGCGCTCGCCCTCACGGTGCCGGTGATGTTCGCCTTCGTGCTGCTCGTGCACCACACGGTGGAGAGGCCGCTGCTCGCGCAGGCGCGCCGGCTCGCGGCCCGGCTGCGCTCGCACGCTGCGGCCGCGAACGCCCCATGAGCCGCACGGGCGGCGGTGCCCGGCGCACACGGCGCATCGGAAATCGCCGGCGCGAACGCGTACACGCGCCCTTGCGTTCGATCGCTAGAGCCGCGGGCCATCGGCATCGCCGGCAACGCACCGCACGCCGTCAGGATCGCGCCGGGGGTCGCCGTGGCGCGCTGCGGCGCGCCGCCCCTCAGCAAGTGGTTGGCGCAGACCCTCGGCGTCGCGCAGGTCGCCGGCCCCGGCGCGCGTCGCGGGCCCGATGCCGGCAGGCGCTCGCCGCGCCATCGCAGCAGCGCGCGCTTGGCGGCGAGGTCGTCGCGCGGCGCCGCGGGGCGCGCCCGCTCGGGGGCGGGCCGGCTCCAGGCGTCAGAGCTTGCAGATCCGGCGCGGCGGCCGCAGCGCGGCGGCGCACCGCGGCTCGAAGATACTGCGCGTCGCACCCGACGCCGACGCGATGACCTCCGACCAGACGCTGATCCTGCTCATCCTCGCGGGCACCGTCGCGGCGTTCCTGTGGGGACGCTGGCGCCACGACATGGTCGCCGTGGGTGCGCTGCTGGCCTGCGTGGTCGCCGGACTGGTCGCGCCGGCCGACGCGTTCGCCGGCTTCGGCCACCCGGCGGTCGTCACGGTGGCCTGCGTGCTGGTGCTCAGCCGCGCGCTGCAGACCTCGGGCGCGGTCGACGCGCTCACGCGCGCCGTGCTGCCCGCGCGCACCGGGCCGACGCTGGCGATCGCCGCGCTGACGACGCTCGCAGCCGTGCTGTCGGCGTTCATGAACAACGTCGGCGCGCTGGCGCTGCTGATGCCGGTGGCGGTGCAGGTCGCGCGTCGGCAGCAACTGCCGCCCGCACGCGTGCTGATGCCGCTGGCGTTCGGCTCGATCCTCGGCGGCATGACCACGCTGATCGGCACGCCGCCGAACCTGATCGTCTCGGGCTTCCGCGACCGCGCCGGCGCCGGCAGCTTCGGCATGTTCGACTTCACGCCGGTGGGGCTGGCGGTGGCCGCCGCCGGCGTGGTGTTCATCGCCGCGATCGGCTGGCGCCTGGTGCCGGCGCGCAAGAGCGCCGGCGTCGAAGGTTTCGACACCGGTGCCTACCTCACCGAGGCGCGCGTCGGTGAAGGCAGCAAGGCCGCCGGCAAGACGCTGCACGAGATCGAGCGCCTGCTCGACGGGGCCGACGCGCAGGTCGTCGGACTGGTGCGCAACGAGGTGCGTGTCACCGCACCGAGCCCAGGGCGCATCGTGCGCGCCGGCGACATCCTCGTCATCGAGGCCGAGGCCGAGGCGCTGAGCCAGGCGCTGAGCAGCGCCGGGCTGCAGCTCGAGGAGGCGCGGCCCCCGCCCGCGGGCGACGACGCGTCGGCCGCGGGCGACACCCCGGCCGAAGTCGCGGCGGCGCGCGCGCAGCGCCAGCCGCGCGACGGCGATGCCGGCGACGACGACAGCGACGGCGATGCCGACGCGGCGCCGTCCGACGAGATCGTGCTGATGGAGCTCGCGATACTGCCCGGCTCGACACTGGCCGCACGCTCGGCCACCGACGTGCAGTTGCGCACGCGCTACGGCATCAACCTGCTCGCGGTGTCGCGCCAGGGGCGGCGCTCGACGGCGCGGCTGCGCTCGCTGGTGCTGCAACCCGGTGACCTGTTGCTGATGCAGGGCCCGCCCGAGGTGCTGGTGGACTTCGCCAGCCAGCACGGCTGCGTGCCGCTGGCCGAGCGCGAGCTGCGCATCCCCGATCGCCGCCGCGCGGTCGAGGCCAGCCTGATCCTGACGCTGGCGGTGGCCGGCGCGGCGTTCGGGCTGGTGCCGGCGGCGGTGGCGTTCGCCGCCGGCGTGCTCGCGTCGTTGGCGCTGCGCACCGTGCCGCCGCGTGCGGTCTACGACGCCGTCGACTGGCCGGTGATCGTGCTGCTGGCGGCGCTGATGCCGGTGGCCGGCGCGATGGCCTCGAGCGGCGCGGCCGACCTGCTCGCGCGCTGGCTGCTCGACGGCGTCGCGCAGGGCCACGCGCTGGTCGCGCTGGCGCTGATCCTGGTGGTCACGATGATGCTGTCGGACGTGATGAACAACGCCGCCACCGCCGCGGTGATGTGCCCGGTCGCGCTCGGCACCGCGTCGGCGCTGGGCGCGAACGCCGACGCGTTCCTGATGGCGGTGGCGATCGGCGCATCGTGCGCCTTCCTCACCCCGATCGGGCACCAGAACAACACGCTGATCCTCGGCCCCGGCGGGCTGCGCTTCGGCGACTACTGGCGCCTCGGCCTGCCGGTGGAGCTGCTGGTGCTCGCCGTCGCGCTGCCGCTGCTGCCGTGGGTCTGGCCGCTGTAGCGGCATCGGCGCGCGCCGGTCGGTCAGCGGCCTCAGCGAGCGACCTCGGCGAGCACGCCGCGCAGCAGTTCGCTGACGCCGTCCCACACGATCTGCACGCCCAGGCACAGCAGGATGAACGCCGACAGCCGCAGGAACACGATCGTGCCGGCCTCGCCCAGCGGGCGCAGCAGCCGCGACGCGTAGCGGAACGCGAGGTACATCACGACGCCGATCAGCGCCAGCGCGACCAGCGCGCCGCCCATGCGGGCGAGCGACAGCGCGAGCTGGGCGTCGTGCAGTGCGACGCCGACCGTGATCGCCGCGGCGATCGAGCCGGGCCCGCAGCTGATCGGGAAGGTCAGCGGGTAGAACGCCTGGCGTCGCGCCTGCTCGGGCGTGAACGCCTCGGCCAGGTCGGTGCGCGAGTCCAGCGTCGCGTGCGTGGCGGTGAGCAGCCGCCACGCGGTGGCGGCGACGATCAGCCCGCCGCCGACGCGCACGATCGGCAGCGAGATGCCGAAGAAGTCGAGCACGAACGAGCCCACGAGCATCGAGCCGGCCATCAGCGCGAACATGTTGCGCGCGATGCGCCGCGCCAGCAGCGCCCGCGTCGCCGCGCTGGCACCCTCGGTCAGGCCGAGGAAGATCGGCGCGGTGGCCGCCGGGTTGAGGATCGGCAGGATCGTCGCGAACGCGAACAGCGCGCTCTTGCCGAACGCCAAGGCGAGCGCCGCGAGGTCGACCGGCATCGCGCCTACTTCGTGCCGGCCATCTCGCGCAGGCGCCGGCGCAGTTCGCGCTCGCGCCGGTTCTCCTCGCGCCAGTCCTCGCGCACCGCGCGCCACAGCGCCACCGTCATCAGCACGATCACCAGCGTGAAAGGCAGCGCGAACACGATGGTCGCGGTCTGCACCGCCTTGATGCCGCCGGTGAGCAGCAGGCTCGCGGCGATGCCCGCCACCAGCAGCCCCCACACCACCTTGACGCGCGCCTTCGGGTCGGGCGTGCCGCCGGTGCTCATCATGCCCAGCACCAGCGTCGCGGAATCCCCCGAGGTGACGAAGAACACGAGCACCAGCACGGTGGCCACGACCGACAGCAGCGCGCTCATCGGCAGCGCGTCGAACATCGCGAACAGCGCGGTCGACACGTCGGCGGCCACCGCCTCGGCGATCGGCACGCCGGTGAAGATCTCCAGGTGCAGCGCGGTGCCGCCGAACACGGCGAACCACGCGAAGCCGGCCAGCGTCGGCGCGAACACGGTGCCGGCGATGAACTCGCGGATCGTGCGCCCGCGCGACACGCGGGCGATGAACAGGCCGACGAACGGCGACCACGACACCCACCAGGCCCAGTAGAACACCGTCCAGCCGCCGACCCAGCCGCTGTCGCGAAACGGCGTCGTGCGCAGGCTCATGCGCACGAACTCGCTGGCGTAAGCGCCCAGCGTGGTGGTGAAGGTGTCGATGATCGCCACCGTCGGGCCGACGACGAAGACCGTCGCCATCAGCAGCGCGGCCAGCGCCAGGTTGATGCTCGACAGCCACTTGATGCCGCGCGTCACGCCGGTGATCGCCGAGCCGAGGAACAGCGCGGTGGTCACCGCGATGATCGCCAGCTGCGACGCCTCGCCCACCGGCAGCCCGAACACCGCGTGCAGCCCGCTGTTGATCTGCAGCGCGCCGATGCCCAGCGACGCGGCCACGCCGAACGCGGTGGCGACCACCGCCAGCACGTCGACCAGCGGCGACAGCGCACGCACCCACGGCCAGGGCAGCGACTCGGTGGCCGCGCTGACCAGCGCCGCCTTGCCGCGACGGAAGCTGAAGAACGCGATCGCCAGCGCGACCACGCTGTAGACGGCCCACGGGTGCAGCCCCCAGTGGAAGAAGCTGTAGCGCATCGCCGCGTTGGCCGCCTCGGGCGTGTTCGCGGCGATGCCCGGCGGCGGCGCGCCGTAGTGCGACAGCGGCTCGGCGACGCCCCAGAACACCAGGCCGATGCCCATGCCGGCGGCGAACAGCATCGCGAACCAGCTGCCCAGCGAGAACTCGGGCTCGTCGTCCTCGCCGCCGAGCTTGAGGTCGCCGTAGCGGCTGAACGCCAGCAGCGCGGCGACGACCACCAGCGCGAGCACCACCCACAGGTACAGCCAGCCGAAGTTCACCGTGATCAGCGCCAGCGCACGCTCGAAGAACGCGCCCAGCGACGCCGGCCACAGCAGCCCCCACAGCACGATCGCGGCGATGCCGCCAGCGGACAGGATCAGTTGCACGTCGCTCCCCCTTGCGTCTTTCGGCGCCAGCGGCGCAGCCGCCGCCGGCGAGGGGACATGGCCCGACGCGGCACCGCGGCAGCGCACAATGCGGCGTCGACCATAACCGAGATCCGGCGGTCCCCCCCCCCGCGCACCCGACGCCATGCACGAGCTGAGCCTGGCCGGCAGCATCCTCGAGATCGTCGAGCGCGCGGCGGCGCGCGAGCGCGCCGCCCGCGTGGCGCGCGTGGGGATCGAGGTCGGCCGGCTCGCCGGCGTCGAGGTCGACGCGCTGCGCTTCGCGCTGACGGCGATCGCGCCGGGCACCTGCCTCGACGGCGCGGCGATCGACATCGCCGAACCCGCCGGCGAGGCTTGGTGCGAGACCTGCGGCCGCGCCACGCCGCTGGCGCATCGTGGCGACGCCTGCCGCCACTGCGGCGGCTGGCAGCTGCGCCCGACCGCCGGCACGGCGCTGCGCGTGGTCGAATTGCAGGTGGTGCAGGCATGATCGGGCCGGCGTGCGGTGACTTCGGCGACAGGATGGGCAGCGGTGATGTGCGTGGTGTGCGGTTGCAGTGACCCGGGTGCCCCGACGGCTGGCGCGCGCGTCGACGCGACCACCGGCGACCTCGACTACGGCGGCGGCGCCGCGCGCGTGTCCGTGCCCGGGCTCGACGCCGGACGCACGATCCGCCTCGAAGCCGACGTGCTCGGCGCGAACGACCGCATCGCCGCGTCGAACCGCCGCCACTTCGAGGCGCACGGCGTGATCGCGCTGAACCTGCTGTCGGGGCCCGGCGCCGGCAAGACGACGCTGCTGGTGGCCACGCTGCGCGCGCTGCAGCGCCGCCGCCCCGCGCTGGCGCTGGGTGTCGTCGAAGGCGACCAGCAGACCTCGCGCGACGCCGAGCGCATCCGCGCCGTCGGCGTGCCCGCGATCCAGGTGAACACCGGCAAGGGCTGTCACCTCGACGCGCGCATGGTCGCCGACGCGTTCGCGCGGCTGCCGCTGCACGACCACGGGCACGGGCACGACCACCCCCCCGTTCAGGGGCACGACGGGCACCCCGCGCGCCCGCCGGCGCTGCTGCTGATCGAAAACGTCGGCAACCTCGTGTGCCCGGCGCTGTGGGACCTCGGCGAGCACGCCAAGGTCGCGCTGCTGTCGGTCACCGAAGGCGACGACAAGCCGCTGAAGTACCCCGACCTGTTCGCCGCCGCGTCGCTGCTGTTGATCAGCAAGGTCGACCTGCTGCCGCACGTCGACTTCGACGTCGCGCGCTGCATCGACCATGCGCGGCGCGTCAACCCGCGCATCGAGGTGCTGCAGGTCTCGGCCACCCGCGGCGACGGCCTCGACGCCTGGCTCGACTGGCTCGACGCCATGCTGCGCGCGCCGTCGGTGGCCGCGCTCGAGCAGCGCGTTGCGCAGCTCGAGGCGCGCCTGCGCGCCGCCGGCATCGACCCCTGAGTGACGGCGATGCCCGCGCCGACGCCCCCCGACACGCAGGTGCTGCCCGCCGCGGCGCCGCACGGCGTGCTCGCACTGGGCGCCTACCTGAAGAACCGGGCCTGCACGCTGGCGGGCGACGCCGTGCGCTGGTCGACGCTGCACGGCGACCTCGCCGACCCCGCCGCCTGCGTCGCGCTCGAGGCGTCCGCCGAGTCACTGCTTGCCGCGCTGCTGCAGCCGCCGGCGGCGGTCGCGCACGACCTGCACCCCGACTTCCACAGCACCCGCCTGGCGCAGGCGCTGGCCGCGCGGCTGCACGTGCCGGCGGTCGCGGTGCAGCACCACCACGCGCACCTGGCGCTGGTGGCCGCCGAGCACGGCCTCGTCGACGAGCCGCTGCTCGGCTGGGCGCTCGACGGCGTCGGCCTCGGCCTCGACGGCCACGCCTGGGGTGGTGAGCTGCTGTGGCTCGACGCCGCGTCGCGCTCGACCGCCTGGCAGCGTGTCGCTCACCTGCCGCCGCTGGCGCTGCCCGGCGGCGACCGCGCCGCGCGCGAGCCCTGGCGCATGGCCGCCGCGCTGCTGCACGCGCTCGGGCGCGGCGACGAGATCGTGTCGCGGTTCTCGGCCAGCGTCGGCACCGACGCGGCCGCCACGGTGCAGCGCATGCTGGCGCGCACGCTGAACTGCCCGCCGACCACCGCCGGCGGGCGCTGGTTCGACGCCGCGGCGGCGGCGCTGGGCGTGCACCCGCAGACGCAGCGCGACGCCGAGGCGGCGATGGCGCTCGAGGCCGAAGCGGCGCGCTGGCTCGCCGTGCACGCCGCGCCGCCGCCGGCGTCGACGCTGGCCGAGCTGCCGGCCGAGGTCGCGGCGCTGTTCGACCTGCCCGCCGAGCGGCGCGGCGAAGCCGCCGCGCGATTCCACCTGCGGCTGGCCGACGCGCTGGCGCACGCCGCCGCGGCCGCGGCGCAGGAGTACGGCGTGCGCTGCGTCGTGCTCGGCGGCGGCTGCTTCGCGAACCGCGTGCTGTCGCAGCGGCTGGCCGAGCGTCTCGACGCCGCCGGCCTGCGCGTGCTGCGCCCCGGCGCCGTCAGCGGTTGCGGCGACGCCGGCCTCGCGCTGGGGCAGGCGTGGGTCGCCGCGTGGGCGGTCGAGCGCGGCGAGGCGCAGCGCCGCGCGGACGACGCGCGGACGCAGGAACCTGCGGCATGTGCCTCGCGCTGCCTGCACTGATCGTCGCGGTCGACGGCGACGACGCGCTCGTCGAGCTCGGCGGCGTGCGCAAGCGCGTGTCGGTCGCGCTCGTGCCCGAGGCGCGCGCGGGCGACTACGCGATCGTGCACGTCGGCCACGCGATCGGGCTGCTCGACCCCGACGAGGCCGAGCGCACGCTGGCGCTGTTCGCGCAGCTGCGGGCCGCCGACGACGACGGCGCGCGATGAAGTACGTCGACGAGTTCCGCGACGGCGCACTGGCGGCGCGCATCGCCGCGCGCATCGCCGCCGAGGTGCAGCCGGGGCGACGCTACCGCTTCATGGAGTTCTGCGGCGGGCACACGCACGCGATCTCGCGCTACGGCGTGACCGACCTGCTGCCGCCGGCCGTGACGATGATCCACGGGCCCGGCTGCCCGGTGTGCGTGCTGCCGATCGGGCGCATCGACCAGGCGATCGCGCTGGCGCTCGACCGCGGCGTCACGCTGGCCACCTACGGCGACGTGCTGCGCGTGCCGGCGTCGCCGCGGCCGGCGGCCGGCTCGCGCGGCGGCGAGGCGCTGTCGCTGCTGAAGGCGCGCGCGCTCGGCGCCGACGTGCGGCTCGTCTACTCGGTGGCCGACGCGCTGGCGCTGGCGCGCGCGCAGCCGCGGCGCGAGGTGGTGTTCCTCGCGATCGGCTTCGAGACCACGACCCCGCCGACCGCGCTGGCGCTGCGCCAGGCCGCCGCCGAGCGGCTCGACAACTTCAGCGTGCTCAGCTGCCACGTGCTGACGCCGGCGGCGATCGCGCACCTGCTCGACGCCGCCGAGGCGCGCGCGCTGGGCACGGTGCCGATCGACGGCTTCGTCGGCCCGGCGCACGTCAGCGTGGTGATCGGCACGCGCGCCTACGAGCGCTTCGCGCGCACGCACCGCAAGCCGGTCGTGATCGCCGGCTTCGAGCCGCTGGACGTGATGCAGGCGGTGCTGTTGCTGGTGCGCCAGGTCAACGACGGCCGCGCCGAGGTCGAGAACGAGTTCAGCCGCGCCGTCACGCGCGACGGCAATCGCACCGCGCAGGCGGTGGTCGACGAGGTGTTCGAGCCGCGCGAGAGCTTCGAGTGGCGCGGCCTCGGCGAGGTGCCGGCCAGCGCGCTGCGCATCCGCCCCGCGTACGCGCGCTGGGACGCCGAGCGGCGCTACGCGCTGGCCTACCGCGCGGTGCCCGATCACCCGAAGTGCGAGTGCGGCGCGATCCTGCGCGGCGTGAAGGCGCCCGCCGACTGCACGCTGTTCGGCAGCGTGTGCACGCCGTCGACGCCGATGGGCTCGTGCATGGTCTCCAGCGAGGGGGCGTGCGCGGCGCACTTCAGCTATGGGCGCTGGCGCGACGCCGCACCGTCGGCCAGCGGCGTGGAGGCCGCGTGAAGCCCGGCTACGAGCGCCCGCTGGACTGGAAGCACGGCCGCGTCGACATGAACCACGGCGCCGGCGGGCGCGCGTCGGCGCAGCTGGTGCGCGAGCTGTTCGTGCGTGCCTTCGACCACCCCGCGCTCGCCGCCGGCGACGACGGCGCCTGCCTGCCCGCGCCACCGCCGGGGCACCGGCTGGTGGTCAGCACCGACACGCACGTGGTCTCGCCGCTGTTCTTCCCCGGCGGCGACATCGGCAGCCTCGCGGTGCACGGCACGATCAACGACGTCGCGATGATGGGCGCGGTGCCGCTGGCGCTGACCGCGGGGTTCGTGCTCGAGGAGGGTTTCGCGCTGGCCGACCTGCGGCGCATCGCCGGGTCGATGGCCGCCGCGTCGCGCGCCGCCGGCGTGCCGGTGGTCGCCGGCGACACCAAGGTCGTCGAGCGCGGCCACGGCGACGGCGTGTTCGTCTGCACCACCGGCGTCGGCGCGCTGCCGCCCGGGCGCGAGATCGGCGGGGCGCGCGCCCGCGCCGGCGACGCGGTGCTGGTGTCGGGCACGCTGGGCGACCACGGCGTGGCGGTGCTGTCGCGGCGCGAGTCGCTGGGCTTCGACACCGAGATCGTCTCCGACAGCGCCGCGCTGCACGGGCTGGTGGCCGCGCTGCTGGCCGCGCTGCCCGAGGGCGCGGTGCGCGTGCTGCGCGACCCCACGCGCGGCGGGCTGGCCACCACGCTCAACGAGATCGCGCAGCAGTCGCGCGTGGGCATGCTCGTCGACGAGTCGGCGCTGCCGGTGCGCGCGCAGGTGGCCGGCGCCTGCGAACTGCTCGGGCTGGACCCGCTGTACGTCGCCAACGAGGGCAAGCTGGTGGCCGTGGTCGACGCGTCGCACGCCGACGCGGCGCTCGCCGCGCTGCGCGCGCACCCGCTGGGCGCCGAGGCGGCGCGCGTCGGCACCGTCGCCGACGACCCGCGGTGTTTCGTGCAGATGGCCACGCGGCTCGGCGGGCGGCGCATGGTCGACTGGCTCACCGGCGAGCCGCTGCCGCGCATCTGCTGACGCCGGCCGGCCCGGGAGCCCCGCGGCGATGCCACCCGCGGCGTGCCGACGGATCGCGCCGGCATCGGCGGCGCCATCGTCCGGCCGGGCGCGCGAGCGCGGCATCGGCCGGGGGTGCCTCGACGCAGGTCACGGGTTCCTGGCTCCGCCCGATGTTGCGGTCGATTGCCGTCGAAGTGCGCGCAGTGTAGGCACCGCCCGCGACGGATCGATGACAGAACAGCGGCCGATTCACGGCACACTTCGCCGGCGCGCGCGGCCGCCCGCGCCGCCGCCGCAGCCGAGCGAGCCGCCAGAGCGAGTCGCTGCAGCGAGCCGCTAGAATGTTGCGCCGCAACATCAACCCGGAGCCCGCATGGATCTCTCGAACAAGGTTGCCGTGATCACCGGCGGCGGCAGCGGCATCGGCCGTGCCGTGGCGGCGGCGATGGCACGGCGCGGCGTGACCGGCGTGGCGCTGGTGGACATGAACGAGTCGATCGGCCAGATCGCCGAGACGCTCAACGCCGACGCCGGCCGCGCGTTCGCGCTGCCGTTTCGCGGCGACACCACCGACGAGGCGTTCCGCGTGTCGGTGTTCGACGAGATGGCGCGCCGCTTCGGCCGCGTCTCGCTGTGCGTGCCGGCCGCCGGCATCACGCGCGACGACCTCGCGGTGCGCATCGACAAGGCCACCGGCAAGGCGCGCATCTACCCGCTCGAACAGTTCAAGCTGGTGGTCGACGTGAACCTGATCGCACCGGTGTACTGGGCGCTCGAGATGATCGGCCGCATCGCCGAGGACCGCGCCGCGCGCGGCCTGAAGCGCTGGAACCCGGACGAGGGCATGCAGGGCGCCGTGGTGTTCATCGGCTCGGTGTCGTCGCAGGGCAACCGCGGGCAGATCTCCTACGCCAGCACCAAGGCCGGCCTCGAGGGCGCGGCGGCGACGATCACGAAGGAGGCGATGTTCCACGGCGTGCGCTGCAGCGTGATCCACCCCGGTTTCACCGACACGCCGATGGTGCGCGCGATGGGCATGGACTACGTGGCGAAGAACATCCTGCCGTACACGCAGCTCGGCCGCCTGATCCGCCCCGAGGAGATCGCCGAGGCGATCTGCTTCATGCTCGCCAACTCGGCGGTCAGCGGCGAGCTGTGGGTCGACGCCGGCTGGCACGCGCCGGCCTGAGCGCAGCGCGACCGCACCCCGACCCGCACCGAGGAGACACCGCGATGGCACGCCGCCGCAATCCCGCCCCGACGGGCCAGGACTTCGACCGCGAGTTCCGCGCCCAGGTCGCGCAGATGACCGCCGGGCTCGCGCCCACCGCCTTCACCACCGCCTGGGCCGACTGGGCGATGCACCTCGCGCAGTCGCCGGCGCGGCAAGGCGAACTGCGCCAGGAGGCGCTCGACCGCGCCGTCGACACCTGGGCCTTCGCGCTGCGTGCGCTGGCCGGCGCGCCGGTGCCGCCGTCCGAAGGGCTGGCCGGCGAGCCCGACCCGCGTTTCGGGTCGAACGAGTGGGCGACGTTCCCGTTCAACGTCTACGCGCGCGCCTACCAGAACAGCGTCGCGCTGATGAAGGACGCGGTGCGCGACGTCGACGGCGTCACCGACTACCACGCGCAGTTGCTCGAGTTCGCGGTGCGCATGCTGCTCGACGCCAGCTCGCCCGCGAACTACCTGGCGTCCAACCCCGAACTGCTCGCGCTGACGCAGGCCGAGAAGGGGCAGAACCTGCTGCGCGGCCTCGAGCACTGGCTCGACGACGTGCAGCGCACGCTCGAGGGCGCCGCGCCGCCGGGCACCGAGGCCTTCGAGGTCGGCAAGAGCGTCGCGACGACGCCGGGCAAGGTGGTGCTGCGCAACGAGCTGATCGAGCTGATCCAGTACACGCCGACCACCAGGCAGGTGCACGCCGAGCCGCTGCTGATCGTGCCGGCGTGGATCATGAAGTACTACATCCTCGACCTGAGCGCGCGCAACTCGCTGGTCAAGTACCTCGTCGACCAGGGCCACACGGTGTTCATGATCTCGTGGAAGAACCCCGACGCGGGCGACCGCGAGGTCGGCATGGACGACTACCTCGAGCAGGGCCTGCGCGCCGCGCTCGACGCCGTCACCGCGATCGTGCCCAGGCGCAAGGTGCACGCGGTGGGCTACTGCATCGGCGGCACGCTGCTGTCGATCGGCGCGGCGGCGCTGGCGCGCGAGCGCGACGAGCGGCTGGCGACGATCTCGCTGTTCGCCGCGCAGACCGACTTCTCCGAGCCCGGCGAGCTGGCGTTTTTCATCAACCCCAGCCAGCTCGCGATGCTCGAGGCGTCGATGCACAAGAAGGGCGTGCTCGACAGCCGCCAGATGGGCGGCGCGTTCGCGCTGCTGCGCGCGCAGGACCTGGTGTGGCAGCCGATCGTCAACAACTACCTCAAGGGCCGGCGCGACCCGATGATCGACCTGATGGCGTGGAACGCCGACGGCACGCGCATGCCCTGGCGCATGCACACCGAGTACCTGTACCGCTTGTACCTGGACAACGAGCTGGCGACCAACCGCTTCCCGGTCGGCGGCGCGCTGGTGCGGCTGTCGGACATCCGCGCGCCGATGTTCGTCGTCGGCACCGAGACCGACCACGTCGCGCCGTGGAAGTCGGTGTACAAGGTCGACAACCTGGTGCGCAGCGACGACTTCACGTTCCTGCTGACCTCGGGCGGGCACAACGCCGGCATCGTCTGCGGGCCGGTGCACCCGAAGCGCCACTACCGCGTCAAGACGCGCCGCCTGGCCGACCCGCACCTCGCCCCCGACGACTGGCTCGCCGGCGCGACACGGCACGACGGTTCGTGGTGGCCGGCGTGGCAGCGCTGGCTCGCCGAGCACTCGAGCGGCCAGGCCAAGCCGCCCGCGCTCGGTGCGCCGGCCAAGGGTCATGGCGTGCTCGACGACGCGCCGGGGCGCTACGTGCGGCAGCGCTGAAGTCCGCGGCCCGACGCGGCGGGCCGCAGGTCGCAGCGATCAGCCGGCGGCCTTCGGCCGGCTGACCAGGAACCAGGCGAAGCCGGCGACCTGCAGCGCCAGCAGCGCCGCGAACGCCGCGCGGTGCGCGGCGGGCACCGCCCAGCCCGCCGCCTGCAGGCCGTCGAGCAGCACGCCGTAACCCCACTGCACCGCGAAGGCGCCGACGAACGCGGCCAGGTTGAGCGCCGCGTTGACGCGCCCGGCCAGCGCCGGCCCGAACAAGCCGGTGAGTTCGGCGTAGGCGATGTTGCCGACCGCGAAGACCACGCCGAGCACGAACCACAGCACCTCGCTGCTGCCCGCGTCGCGCCAGATCGCGGCCATCGCCAGCAGCCCCAGCGCGTTGCCCAGCGTCATCACCCGCCCCGGCGGCACGCCCCAGCGGCGCAGCGTGCCGATGCCCAGCGCGGTGGCCAGGAAGCCGCACACCATCGCCAGCGTGGTCAGCAGCATGTGCCAGGCGGCGACCTCGCGCGTGTGCCCGCCCGCCTGCATCAGCCACGGCACGGCCCACAGCCCCTGCAGCGCGATGAAGCCGCCCAGGCCGGCGGCGGCCATCGGCGCGTAGCGCCAGAAGTCGCGGCTGCGCAGCACCCGGCCCAGCTCGCGCAGCTGCTGGCCGAGCGAGTCGCCGGCCGCCGCGGCGGGCTTGTCCGGCGTCGAGAGGATCGCCAGCGCGGCCAGCACGGTGAGCACGGCCAGGCCGAGGAACAGGCCGCGCCAGCCGAACACCGGCACCGCCCAGGCCAGCGGCGTCGTCGCCGTCAACGCGCCGAGCCCGCCGGCGACCATCACCGCGGCGTTCAGCGACGGCAGCCGCTGCACCGGGTACCACGTCGCGAAGGCCTTGAACGCGGCCATCAGGCAGGCGCACACGCCCAGCCCGATCGTCGCGCGCGCCAGCGCCAGCGCGCCCAGGCTGGTGCCGGTGGCGAACCACGCGCTGCCCGCCGCGGCGACCAGCAGCAGCGCGGCCTCGACGCGCCGCGGCCCGTAGCGGTCGAGCAGGATGCCCAGCGGCAGCTGGAACGAGCCGAAGGCCAGCAGGTACGCCGAGGTCAGCAGGCCCAGGTCGGCCGCCGAGACGCCGAGCTCGCGCGTGAGCTCGGGCGCGATGATCGCGTTGACGTTGCGCAGCAGGTACGACAGGAAGTAGCCGGCGGCAAACGGCAGGAACAGGCGCAGTCCGAGGTGCATGCGAGGCGACGCGAAGGCGGGCCGACAGGCCCTGCGGCAAAAGGGCCCGATGGTAGCGGCAGGGCCGGCGCGCCGCGGCGGCGCCGGGATCAGCGCGCTCGACCGGCCAGCTGCTCGCAGCGCAGCGCGTCGAGCCGGTGGCCCGCCGCGCGAAAGCCATGCGCGGCGGCCGCGAAACGCGCGGCGGCGCCGCCGCCGTCGCCCCGCGCGCGGGCGACGTGCGCGTGCACCTCGTGCAGCGCCGCGCGCCACGCCGGCAGGCGCATCACGACGTTGGCGAGGCACTCGCACGACTTCGCGTGCGCCTCGGCCAGGTCGAGCCGGCGCGCACGCGCCGCGGCGATCGCTGCCGGCACCGCGAAGGTGATGCGGCATCCCGGGCAGGTCTCGAGCGGGCCGCGCCCCGCGTCCTGCGCGTCGTCGAGCATCGCGGCGGCCTCGTCGCGCCGGCCGCGCTGGAGTACGACGCCTGGGCGATCGACGCCCGCCACTGAACGCAGGAGCCCACCATGGCTGACTCGCTGTACCAACGCCTCGGCGGCGCCGAACGCATCGGCGCGATCATCGACGAGGCGATCGACCGGCACGCCGCCAACCCGGTGCTCGCGCCGCGCTTTCGCGGCAAGGACCTGCCGCGCCTGAAGCGCCTGGGCACGCAGTTCTTCTGCGCCGGCATCGGCGGCGACCCGACCTGCGAAGGCCGCGACCTGCGCAGCGCGCACGCCGACATGAACGTCAGCGAGCAGGAGTTCCTCGCGACGATGGACGACATCGTCGCCGCGCTGCAGTCGCACGGCGTCGGCGCAGCCGAGACGAACGAGGTGGTGGCGATCCCGTACTCGCTGAGGAACGACGTGCTGCGGCTGTGACGCGGCGCCGGCGACGCGGTCCGGCGCGCCGGACTCAGTTCTTCGGCCGGATCGCGTCGGCCGTGCCCTGGATGAAGGCCTGCAGCTTCGGCACGTCCGCGGGCTGCAGCTTGCCGGTGAAGTCGGGCATGCCGTTCTTCGTCGCCGGGCCGTTGAACAGCCACTTGTCGAGGTTGGCGATGACCTCGGTCGCCGAGTAGCCGAGGTTCGGGATGTTGCCGCCGCGGTCGACGCCCGGCACGCCGTGGCAGAAGGCGCAGTTGCTGACGTACAGCGCGGTGCCGGCGTCGTAGTCCTTCTTGTCGTAGAGCACGCCCTGCAGCAGCGCGGCGAGCTTGTACTCGACGAAGGCCGGCGGCTGCGCCTTGCCGCCGAGCGCGAAGGTGTAGACCGTGCCGGGGCCCTTGCGCTCGGTGTGCCGAGCGGCGAGGCCGTAGACCCCGCCCCAGCCGACCGCGATCGACACGTACTGCTGGCCGTCGACCTCGTAGGTGGCCGGCGCGGCGACGACGCCGGTGCCGGTGGCCGTCTCCCACAGCTTCTTGCCGTCGCGGGCGTCGAAGGCGATGAAGCGGCCGTCGGCCGTGCCCTGGAACACCAGGTTGCCGGCGGTGCTCAGCGTGCCGCCGTTCCACGGCGAGACATGCTCGACGGTCCACTTCGCCTGCTGCGCCACCGGGTCCCACGCGACGAGGCGGCCGTAGGGCTGGCTCTTCGGCGGCTCGGCGTTGGCGAACATGCCGACGTTCCAGCCGAGGTTGCTGTGCGGCTCGAGCGGCGACGACGCGTTGAACTTCCAGTTCTTGTTGTCCATCAGCGTGAACGGCACGTTCTGCACCGGCATGTAGGCCAGCCCGGTCGCCGGGTTGAACGACATCGAGTGCCAGTTGCGCGCGCCGAAGGGCGTGGGCGTGATCTCGCGCGGGCGGTCGACGACGCGCGCGATCTCGGTCTCGATCGGCCGGCCGTTCTTGTCGTAGCCCTTCGCCCAGTTGACCTCGACGAAGTTGCGCGCCGAGATGAACCTGCCGTTCGTGCGGTCGATGACGAAGAAGAAGCCGTTCTTCGGCGCGTGCAGGATCACCTTGCGCGGCTTGCCGCCGATCTTCAGGTCGGCCAGGATCATCGGCTGCGTCGACGTGAAGTCCCAGTTGTCGCCGGGCGTCTGCTGGTAGTGCCAGACGTACTTGCCGGTGTCCGGGTTCAGCGCGACGATCGACGCGAGGTACAGGTTGTCGCCGCCCTTCGGGCTGCGCTTGGCCTGCGCCCAGGGGCTGCCGTTGCCGGTGCCGATGTACATCAGGTTCAGCTCGGGGTCGAAGGCCATCGTGTCCCACACGGTGCCGCCGCCGCCGGCCTCCCACCACTTCACCGACGCGTCCCAGGTCTTCGCGGCCTTCGCCATCGCGTCGTTCTCGAAGCCCTTCGCCGGGTCGCCGGGCACGGTGAACCAGCGCCAGGCCTGCTTGCCGGTCGCGGCGTCGTAGGCGGTGATGTAGCCGCGCACGCCGAACTCGGCGCCGCCGTTGCCGATGATCACCTTGCCCTTGAACACCCGCGGCGCGCCGGTGATCGTGTAGCTGAACTTGTGGTCGATGATCGTGTCCTGCTCCCAGACCTTGCGGCCGGTCGCCGCGTCGAGCGCGATCAGCCGGCCGTCGTAGGCGCCGACGAAGACCAAGCCCCTCCACACCGCGACGCCGCGGTTGACCACGTCGCAGCAGCCGCGGTAGCCCTTGGACTTGTCGACCTGCGGGTCGAAGACCCACAGCCGCTTGCCGGTGCGCACGTCGATCGCGTGCACGACGCTCCACGAGGCGGTGACGTACATGATGCCGTCCACCACCACCGGCGTCGCCTCGACGCCGCGCGTCGACTCGAGGTCGTAGGACCAGACGAGGCCGAGGTCCTTGACGTTGTCGGTCGTCAGCTGCGCGAGCTTCGAGTGCCGCGTCTCCGCGTAGTCGAGGCCGTAGCTCGGCCAGTCGCGGCCGGTGGCGGCGTTGGCGCGGATGAAGCGGCCGTCGACCTTCGCGACGGCGGCCTGGATGTGCTCGGGGCTGCCCTTGGCAGGCTGGGCCGGCGCGCTCAGCGGCCAGGCCAGCGCCACGGCCAGCGCCGCGGCGATGCGGGATGCGGAATCGAGGTGCACGGCGTCTCCTTGTGCGGCGATGGACCCACCCGCGACCCCGGCGGCGGGGCCGACCGGAGCGGCGATGGCGAAGGATCGCGCAGTCGCCGGCGTGCGGCATGTTCGGGTATTCCCTGATTCAGCCCCGTGGCGTCGCACAACGGGGCCCCGGCAGCACGCATCGAGCGCCGCCGGCCGCCCCGCAGGCGGGCCGGCGAGGCAGGGATGCGCGTCGTCGTCGCGCCGCGTGAACCTGCGCGCGGCCCGTCAGCGCGACAGCGCCAGCCGCAGTCCGAAGCCCAGCAGCAGCGTGCCGGCGATGCGGTTCAGCCAGCGCGCCAGGCGCGGGCTCGCGCTCAGGCGGTCGGCCAGCCGCCGCGTCAGCAGCACGACGACGCTGCAGTACGCCAGTGTCAGTGCCGCGATCGTCGCGGCCATGAACACGAAGGTCACCAGCCCCTCGTGCCGCGCCGGGTCGACGAACAGCGGGAAGAACGCCATGTAGAACACGATGGCCTTCGGGTTGAGCAGCGTGATCGCCAGCGCCTGGCGGAAGTAGTGCCCGGCGTGGATGCGCACCACCGGCGCGTCGCCGGGCCGCGCGACGATCATCTTCGCGCCGAGCCACGCCAGGTACGCCGCGCCGAGCCACTGCACCGCGGCGAACAGCGCCGGCGACGCCCGCAGCACCGCGGCCACGCCGGCCACCGCGAGCCACATCAGCACCTGGTCGCCGGCGATCACGCCGGCCGTGGCCGCGAAGCCGCCGGCCAGCCCGCCCTTGCCGGTCGAGGTGACCAGCGCCAGGTTGCCCGGCCCGGGCACGGCGAGGAAGACGATGACGGCGACGGCGAAGGCGCCGTAATCGGTGACTCCGAACATGGAAGCGGTTGGAACGGGGAAGCGGTCGACGCCGATCGGGCCGCAGCGCGGCGGGCGCCCGATTGTCGCCGCCCGCGCCCCGCAGTCGCCGTGCCGGCTCAGGTCTCGTCGGTGTCCAGGCGGCGTGCGATCACGGCCTGCGCGGCGTCGCGCAGCCGCACCGCGGCGGCGAAGGCGTCGGCGGCGTCTCGCGGCACCTCGATCGGCGCTTCGATGCGCAGCCGCAGCGCCGCGCGGCGCGGCCAGCGGCGCTCGCCGGGCAGCAGCGTGCGCGTGCCGGTGAGCACCAGCGGCAGCACCGGCACGCCGGCCTGCGCCGCGGCGAGGAAGGCGCCGAGATGGAACGGCAGCAGCTGCGGCTCGTCGACGAAGGTGCGTTCGGGAAACACCAGCAGCGTGTGGCCGTCGCGTGCCAGCGCGGCCAGGCGCTGCGCATCGGCGACGCCACGCTGCGCCTGCACGCGCTCGACGAACACCGCGCCGAGGTGGCGCAGGAACGGCCCGGCGACGCACTGGTGCTCGAGTTCGCGTTTGGCGACGAACACGCACGGCCGCGGCAGTGCCGCCACCAGCACCATGCCGTCGGCGTAGCTGCCGTGGTTGCACACGAGCATCGCCGGCCGGCCGTCGCGCAGGTGCGCGAGCCCGTCGACCGTCAGCGGCACGCCGCCCAGGCGCAGCAGCGTGCGCGCCGCACGGTGGCCGAACGCCCAGGCCGCCTGCGGGCGGCGCAGGCCCAGCGTGACCAGCCACGCCGGCGGCGCGAGCAGCCAGAACAGCAGCGATGCGCGCGCGCCGAACCACGCGGCGCCGAGCGCGCCGGCGGCGGCGCGTGCACGCAGCGCGACCGCTCCGGCGGCCAGGCGCAGCCACTGCCGGCGCGCACCGGGCGTCGCGCGCCCCACGCGCCCCTGCTCGACCAGCTCGCGGCAGGCCGCGCGCCGCACCTTGCCGCTGGAGGTCTTGAGCACGGTGTGCGGCGGCGCGAGCACGATCTCGTCGGCCGGCTCGCCGATCGCACCGACCACCGCCTGCGCCACCGCGTCGCGCAGCGCGGCGGCGTCGGGCGCGCGGCGCGGATCGACCTCGGCAAGCACGACCAGCCGCTCGGTGCCGCTGCGCGCATCGGCGCGGCCGAACACCGCCACGCCGCCCTTGCGCACGCCGTCGACCGCGGCCACCGCGTCCTCGATCTCCTGCGGGTACAGGTTGCGCCCGCCGCGGATCACGATGTCCTTCACGCGCCCGGTGACGTACACGTCGCCGTCGGCGACGTAGGCGCGGTCGCCGGTGTCGAGCCAGCCGCGGTCGAACAGCCGTGCGGTCTGCTGCGGATTGCGCCAGTAGCCGCGCGTGGCCGACGGCCCGCGGAACTCGAGGCGGCCCTCGACGCGCTCGGCCAGCGGTCGGCCGGCGTCGTCGACGATGCGCACCTCGTGGCCCGGCAGCACGCGACCGCACGCGACGAAGCGCAGCGCCGTGGGGTCGTCGTCGCCGGCCGGCTGCGCACGGCGCTCGCGCTCGAAGGTGTCTCGCTGCACGCGGTCGATGCGTGGGCCGCGTCCCGGCGGCGGGAACAGCAGCCCCACCGCCGACTCCGCCAGCCCGTACACCGGCGTCACCGCCTCGGGGCGCAGGCCGCAGGCAGCGAAGCGCTGCGCGAAACGCGCCACCGTGTCCGGGCTCACCGCCTCGGCACCGTTGAATGCCAGGCGCCAGCTGCGCAGGTCGAGCCCGCGCAGCGTGGCGTCGTCGATGCGCGCCAGGCACAGTTCGTAGGCGAAGTTCGGCCCCGCCGACAGCGTGCCGCGCCAGCGCGTGATCGCCTGCAGCCAGCGCTCGGGCCGCGCGAGGAACGCCAGCGGCGACATCACCACCAGCGGGAAGCCGACCACCAGGCTGCCGAGCCAGGCGCCGATCAGCCCCATGTCGTGGTACAGCGGCAGCCAGCTGACGAACACGTCGTCGGGCGTCGCGTCGACGGCACGCGCCATCGCGCGGATGTTGGCCAGCAGGTTGGCGTGTGTCAGCGCGACGCCCTTCGGCTGCCCGGTGCTGCCCGAGGTGTACTGGATGAACGCGACGTCGCCGGCGCGCACCGCCACCGGCCGCGGCGCCGGCGCCCCGGCGGCGAGCTGCGACGGCCTGAGCACCTGGCGCAGCCCCGGCACGCGCGCCTGCAGCAGCCGCGCCACCGCCATCGCCTGCGGCACGCTGACCAGCGCCACGGCCTGCGCGTTGGCCAGGATGCCGGTGTGGCGGCGCACGTGGTCCTCGAGCTGCGAGGCGCGTGCCGGCGGGTAGATCGGCACCGGGATCGCGCCGGCGCGCAGGATGCCGAGGTAGGTGAAGAAGTACGCCGGCGATGTCGGCAGCATGATCGCCACCGTCTGCCGCGGCTGCACGCCGGCGCGCTGCAGCCCGCCGGCCACCGCCGCCGACGCGCCGGCGAGCTCGCGATAGCTGATGCGCGTCTCGACCGCATCGCCGCCGGGATCGCCCAGGTGCACGATCTGCGTGCGCTCGGGATGCAGCCGCAGGTGCGCGTCGAGCGCGTCGAGCAGCGTCGTCGCGCCGTCGATCGTCGGCGCGTCGTGCGCAGCGGCCGCCGTGTCGGGCGTCGCGCCGCCCGTCACGCCACCCGCCACGGCCGCTGCGACGAGCGCAGGCGCGACCGGCCCGCGCTCGCCGGCGCCGCGCGCGCGGGCGCGTTGCACCGCGCGCCACAGGTCGCCAACGGTCTCGGCGGCCGACAGCGTGTCCTCCGGCAGCGCGACGCCGGCGGCGCGCTCGATGCGCAGCAGCAGCTCCATGCGCCCGAGGCTGTCGAGCCCCAGGTCGCGATCGAGCACGCTGGCCGCCTGCACCGTGGTCGGGCCCGGCGCGCCGGGGTGCAGATCGTCGAGCGTCGAAGCCACCAGCGCGCACAGCGCGGCCTCGTCGGGCAGCCCGGCGGGTGGCGGGGGCATGTTCGCAGGCATGAACGGCGATCATCGCGCGGTGCGCGTCGCCGCGACCGCGCCGCACGCCCTGCCGTTGACACGCATCAGCGCGCAGGGGCGACGCCGCGACGCCCTGCGCAGGCGGCTGCGCTAGCCGTACAGCCAGCCGACCAGCGCCAGGCTCAGCGACGGGAACAGCAGCACCAGCAGCACGCGCAGCGCGTCGCTGGCGAGGAACGGCAGCACGCCCTTGTAGGTCTCGACGATGGGCACGTCCTTGGTGATGCCGTTGACGACGTAGACGTTGAGCCCCACGGGCGGCGCGATCAGCCCGATGCCCATCGTCATCAGCACCAGGATGCCGAACCAGATCGCCTTGGACTCGCCGGCCAGTCCCATCAGCTCGAGGCCCATGATCGCCGGGAACAGCACCGGCACGGTCAGCAGCACCATCGACAGCTCGTCCATCACGCAGCCGAGCGCGACGTAGAACAGCAGCACGCAGCCGACGATGACCAGCGGCGAGACGTCGAGCGTCGACACCCACAGCGCCAGCTGCGCCGGCAACTGCGTCACCGCCAGCGTCGAGTTCATCATGTCGGCGCCGAGGAAGATCATGAACACCATCGCCGAGGTCTCGGCGGCGCCGAGGAAACTGCGCGCGATGCCGGCCCAGTCGAGTTCGCGGCGCAGCAGCCCGGCGACGAAGGTGCTCATCGCGCCCACCGCGGCGCCCTCGGTGGGCGAAAAGACGCCGCCGTAGATGCCGCCGAAGACGATCGCGAAGATCGCGACGATCGGCCACACGCCGGCCAGCGCGCGCCAGCGGCGCGGCCACGGCAGCGGCTCGCTCGGCGTGGCCAGTTGCGGGCGCAGCCGGCACACCAGCGCGACGACGCCGACGTACAGCGCCACCGCGATCAGCCCCGGCACCAACGCCGCGGCGAACAGCTTGGCGATGTTCTGCTCGGTGAGGATCGCGTAGACCACCAGCGGCACCGACGGCGGGATCAGGATGCCCAGCCCGCCGCCGACGGCCAGCGACCCGGTGGCCAGCCGCCCCGAGTAGCCGTGCTTCTTCATCTCGGGGTAGGCCACCTGCGTGATCGTCGCCGCGGTGGCCACCGCCGAGCCGCACACCGCGCCGAACACGCCGGCGCTGAGGATCGAGGCCATCGCCAGCCCGCCGCGCACGTGGCCGACGAAGGCGGCGGCGGCCTGGAACAGCACCCGGCTCAGGCCACCCTGCGTCGCGAACTGCCCCATCAGCAGGAACAGCGGAATCACCGACAGGTCGTACACCGTCAGCCGCGCGACCGCCGAACCCTTGAGCAGGTTGATCAGCGAGCTCTCGTTGGTCAGCGCGACGTAGCCGAGCGCGCCGGGCACGAACATCGCGGCGGCGATCGGCACGCGCGCGGCCATCAGCAGCATCATCGCGGCGAACATCGCCAGCCCGATCGCGGTGGGCGTCACGCGCGGAACCCCGTCAGGTCGCGCCCGGCGGCCAGCAGCGCCGCCTGCACCAGGGCGATCAGCGCCGTCAGCGCCAGCCCCGGCGCCAGCGACGCGTAGACCCACCACATCGGCAGGTCGAGGATCATCGTCGCCTCGAAGGTCTGGCGCGAGTCGATCGCGCCCACCGCGGCGCGCCACGACAGCAGCGCCGCCATCGCCGCGAGCAGCAGCGCGCCGAGCGCGTCGAGCCAGGCGACGTGGCGCGCGCGCAGGCGCTGCGTGAAGAAGTCGACCATGATGTTGCTGCCGTGCAGCTGGCACCAGGGCAGGCTCAGCGAGATCGCCAGCGCGATGCCGAACTGCGTCAGCTCGACGTCGCCGGGGATCGGCGCGGAGACCGTCGCGCGGCTGGCGATCGAGACCACCACCGTCACCGCGATCGCGAGGGCGACCAGGCCGCCCGCGAGCGCGAACCCCCAGGCGATGCGGTTGAGCAGGCGAAGCATCGGCGAAACCCCCGATCGAACGAACGGGGCGGGGGCCACGACGGGCCGGCCGCCCCGTTCAGCGCAGCGCCGCGCGCCGAGCCGGCGCGCGGCGGCGGTGCGTCACTTCTTGGCGTACTTCGCGAGCAGGTCGCGGGCGTCCTTCAGCAGTTGCTGCCCGTTGCGGCCGCGCTTGTCCATGTCGGCCACCCATTCCTCGTACAGCTTGGCCGAGGCCTTGGCCCAGTTGTCGGTCTCCTCGGCGCTGAGCTCGAAGAAGGTGTTGCCGCGGTCGACCGCGTGCTTGCGCGCCGCGGGCTTGCTGTCGTCCCAGATCTTGCCGATCTGCTGCGACAGCGCGGCGCCGCTGTTCTCGTCGATCACCTTCTTCAGGTCGGCGGGCAGCTTGTCGTAGGCGGCCTGGTTCATCGCGAACACGAACACCGCCGAATACAGCGCCGGGCGCGACGGGTGCGTCTCGGTGTGGTACTTGACCATCTCGTGCATCTTCAGCGACGGGATCACCTCCCACGGCAGCAGGAAGCCGTCGATCGTGCCCTTGCTGATCGCGTCGGGGATCGCCGGCAGCGGCATGCCCACCGGCGCCGCCCCCAGAGTGGCCAGCAGCTTGTTCGTCTGCCGCGTCGGCGCACGCATCTTCAGCCCGCGGAAGTCGGCCAGCGACTTCACCTGCTTGTCGCGCGTGTGCACGTAACCTTCGTCGTGCACCCAGGTGGCGAGGATCTTCGTGCCCGGAAACTCGGCGGTGGCGTGCTTCTGCAGGTAGTCCCAGGCGGCCTGCGCGCCGGCCTCGGCCGAGTTGGTCATGAACGGCAGCTCGAACACCTCCATCGCCGGGAAGCGCCCGGCGGTGTAGCCGGGCAGCGTGATCACCAGGTCGGCGACGCCGTCGCGCACCTGGTCGACCAGCTGCGGCGGCGTGCCACCGAGCGACATCGACGGGAACACCTGGCACTTCAGCCGGTTCGCCGACGCCTTGGCGACCTTGTCGCACCACGGCGCGATGACGTTCACCGACGCCATCGCCTGCGTGTTCCAGATGTGGTTGAACTTCAGCGTGACGTCCTGCGCCGCCGCCGGCAGCGCCGCCGCCAGCGCCGCCGCCAGCGCGCCGATCTTCAGCAGGGTCTTCATCGCGAGGTCTCCGGGCCAGGGGCCATGGGGTTTCGACGCGCGGCAGCATATCGGGTCACACGGCCGCGGCCCATTCGCGGAACCCCCCAAGCGCCGGCGGACGCGCCCGGGCCGTCCCGATCGTGCCGCAGCGGCCGAGCGCTGCCGGGACCGCGCGGCGCCGTCCCCGCAGGCGCCGAAGGCGCACCGGAGCGCGCCTCACCTCATGCGACGACGGTGCCGATGCAGTCGCCGAAGCCGATGCGTCGCGCGCCCGGACCGGTGCAGTGGGCGCGCAGGATCACGGTGTCACCGTCGGCGAGGAAGGCGCGCGTCTCGCCCGAGGCCAGCACGAGGGGCTGGCGTCCCCCCTGGCTCAGCTCGAGCAGCGAGCCGCCCTGCCCCGGCTGCGGCCCCGACAGCGTGCCGGTGCCCAGCAGGTCACCGGGCTGCAGGTTGCAGCCGCCCACGGTGTGGTGCGCGAGCAACTGCGCCAATGTCCAGTAGGCGTCGAGGAAGTTCGACCGCATCAGCTGCTGCGCCGGCAGGCCGCGCTGGCGCATCGCCGCACTGTGCAGCCAGACCTCGAGCGTGACGTCGATCGCGCCATGCGTGCGGTTGAACTCGCTGTCCAGGTACGGCAGCGGCGCCGGATCGCCAGGCGGGTGCGCGAACGCCCGGCGGAACGGCGCCAGCGCGTCCATCGTCACGATCCACGGCGAGATCGTGCTGGCGAAGTTCTTCGACAGGAACGGCCCGAGCGGCTGGTACTCCCAGGCCTGGATGTCGCGCGCGGACCAGTCGTTGAGCAGCACCGTGCCGAACAGGTGCGCCTCGGCACGGTCGATCGGCACCGGGTCGCCGAGGGCATTGCCGACGCCGACGAACGCGCCGAGTTCGAGCTCGTAGTCCAGCCGCTGGCTGGGGCCGACGTCGGGCATGTCACGATCGGGGCGCTTGACCTGCCCGTGCGGGCGGCGAACCTCGTGCGGGCCGACACCGATCGACGAGGCGCGACCGTGGTAGCCGATCGGCACCCACTTGTAGTTCGGCAGCAGCGGGTGGTCGGGGCGGAACAGCTGGCCCACCGCGGTCGCATGGTGGATGCCGGTGTAGAAATCGGTGTAGTCGCCGATGCGGCAGGGCAACTGCATCTCGGCGTCGGACTGCGGCACCAGGCACAGCTCGAGGAACGGCCCCTGGTCGCTGTTTTCGGCAAGCGCCGCCGACAGCGCCGCGCGCACGCGCCGCCACGCCTTCGGACCCAGCGCCATGAACGCGGCGAGGTCGCCGGCGGCCAGCGGCACCAGCAGGTCGGTGACGCCGTCGGGCCAGGGGCACTGCGCGGCGGCGAGTTTCAGGTCGAGCACCTGGTCGCCGATGGCCACGCCGATGCGCACCGGCTCGTCGGTCTTCGCGCGGCGGAAGGCACCGAACGGCAGGTTCTGGATCGGGAAGTCGCAGTCGGCGGCGTTGGCCGAGGCGACCCAGCTCGTCAGCGCCGGGTCGTGCGTGGCATCGGTGAGGCTCATGGTCGGAAGCGGTCCTGCAGGCCGGCCCAGCAGCCGGCGTAGTCGGTGTCGAGCGCGCCGCAGGACAACGCGTACGCGGTGGGGCGGAAGCGCCAGCGGCTCTCGAACATGAAGGCCAGCGTCGCGTCGAGCTTGTGCGGCGCCAGTGCAGCGTGTGTCGCCTTGTCGAAGGCCTCGGCGTCGGGGCCGTGCGGCACCATGCAGTCGTGCAGGCTCATGCCGCCGGGGCGGAAGCCCTCCGGCTTGGCGTCGTACTGGCCGTGGACCAGTCCCATGAACTCGCTCATCACGTTGCGGTGGTACCAGGGCGGGCGGAACGTGTCCTCGGCGACCATCCAGCGCGGCGGGAAGATCACGAAGTCGCAGTTGGCCACGCCGGGCGTGTCGCTCGGGCTGGTGAGCACCGTGAAGATCGACGGGTCGGGGTGGTCGAAGCTGATCGAGCCGATGGTCATGAAGGTGCGTGTGTCGTAGACGTACGGCACCAGGTTGCCGTGCCAGGCGACGACGTCGAACGGCGTGTGGTCCTGGCGCGCGGCCCACAGCGCGCCGCCGAACTTGCGCACGATCTCGTGCGCGCCATCGTCGGCCTCGAAAGCCGCCACCGGGGCACGGAAGTCGCGTGCGTTGGCCAGCCCGTTGCTGCCGATCGGCCCGAGCTCGGGCAGGCGGAACGGCGCACCGTAGTTCTCGCACACGTAGATGCGCGACGCGCCGTCGACCGCGACCTTGAACACCATGCCGCGCGGCAGCAGCAGCACCTCGCCGGGCGCGGCGCGCAGCACGCCGCACTCGGTGGTCACCGTCAGCGCGCCCTGCTGCGGCACGAGCAGCATCTCGGCGTCGGCATTGACGAAGGCACGCCGCGTCATCGAGCGGTTGACCAGCGCCAGGTGCGCGGCCACGCCGGTCTGCGCTTCGGCGTCGCCGTTGACGACGATGGTGCGCATGCCGTCGACGAAGTCCAGCGGCTCGTCGGGCACCGGAATCGGCTGCCAGCGCAGCGGGTCGGGTGGCGTCGCGACACCGTCGGCGGCGCCGGTCTTCCAGAGCGGCTGCGCATACGCCTGGTAGCCGCCGACGGCCACCGACGGCCGGCGCCGGTACAGCCAGGTGCGCAGGTTCTGGTGCCGCGGGGCGGTGAACGCGGTGCCCGACAGCAGCTCGGCGTACAGGCCGTGCGGCGGCCGCTGCGGGCTGTTGCGGCCCTGCGGCAGCGCGCCGGGCACCGCCTCGGTGGCGAACTGGTTGCCGAAACCGCCCTGGTAGCCCGGGTCCGCGCTCATGCCGTTCTTCCTTCGCGCTGGCGCAGCACGCTGGCCCGCGCCGCGGCCAGCGCCTGGCGCAGCACGTCGAGCCGGCCGACGTGGTTGGCCAGCAGCAGCACGAGCTTGGCGTTGAGCTCGTGGCTCTGCGCGGTGCCCAGGTCGCGGTGCGCGTCGATCAGCGCCTCGTAGAAGTCGTCGGGCGCGTCGAGGTGAGGTTCGGTGATCAGCGTGTCCATGGGGTCCTCGTCAGGCCGTGGCGGTGGCGCGTGCGATCGCGTCCTCGACCGCGGCCGTCGTCGGTGCGCGCCAGCGCGCGGCCACATGCTGGTCGGGGCGCAGCAGGTAGGCGCTGCCGGGTCGCAGGTCGTAACGCCGGGCGAGCCAGCCGTCGGGGTCGTCGGCCGGCGACAGCACCAGCCGCTTGAGCGGCAGCCCGGTGCAGCAGCGCGGCGCGGTCTCCCAGGCGAGCAGCGTGAAGTCGCCGCCGAGCTCGCGCAGCAGCCAGCTCGCGCGGCCGTCGATCGCCAGCGGCGCGTCGGCCGCCGGCGCGCCGGGGCGCATCGCGCCCTGCCAGTCGGCGTCGGCGTCGGCCGTGTTCAGCGGCGAGCCGTCGTAGGTGCTCGGCAGCGACAGCCGTCCGCTGTTGACCAGCCGCCGCGCGAACGCGTGCTCGCGCGACAGGTCGAGCACGGCGTCGCGGAACAGCCGCGAGACCTCGCTCTTGGGCGTGATGAAATCGGTCGAACGCGTCGAGTTCAGCAGGTTCTCGTCGGCGGCGCGCTCGCGCTCGACGGCGTAGCTGTCGAGCAGCGACGCCGGCGACGCGCCGCGCAGCACGCGGTCGAGCTTCCAGGCCAGGTTGTCGACGTCCTGCACGCCCGAGTTCGCACCGCGCGCGCCGAACGGCGAGACGCGGTGCGCCGCGTCGCCGGCGAACAGCACGCGGCCGTGCCGGAAGCGGTCCATGCGCTCGCAGGCGAAGGTGTACACGCTGGCCCACTCCAGCTCGAACTTCGCGTGGGCGCCGAGCAGCGCACGCACGCGCGGCACGATGCGCTCGGGCTTCTTCTCCTCGTCGGCGTCGGCGTCCCAGCCGAGCTGGAAGTCGATGCGCCAGACGTTGTCGGGCTGGCGGTGCAGCAGCACGCTCTGGTTCGGATGGAACGGCGGATCGAACCAGAACCAGCGCTCGGTCGGGAAGTCGGCCGCCATCTTCACGTCGGCGATCAGGAAGCGGTCGCGGAAGGTGCGGCCCTTGCTCTCGAGCCCCATCAGCCGACGCAGCGGTGACCGCGCGCCGTCGCAGGCGACCAGCCAGTCGCTGGCGACCTCGTAGCGCCCCTCGGGCGTGTCGACGCCGAGCAGCACGCCGTCGTCGCGCGCCTCGAGCGCCACCACCTCGTGGCGGAAGCGCAGCTCGAGGTTCGGCAGCGCGGCGGCACGCGCGACCAGATAGGCCTCGGCGTAGTACTGCTGCAGGTTGACGAAGGCCGGCCGTTCGTGGCCGGGCTCGGGCAGCAGGTCGAAGGTGTAGACATGCTCGTCGCCGAAGAACACCTTGCCGACGTTCCAGCCCACGCCCTTGGCGACCATCGGCTCGCCGACGCCGAGACGGTCCCAGATCTCGAGCGTGCGCTTGGCGAAGCAGATCGCACGCGAGCCGACCGACAGGCGGCAGTCGTTGTCGAGCAGCAGCACGCGCTGGCCACGCTGCGCGAGGTCGATCGCCGCGCTCAGCCCCACCGGGCCGGCGCCGACGACGACCACCGCGTGGCGCGCCGGCCGGCCGTCGCGCGCGTACGCGTCCTGGTCGGCCGAACGCTGGTAGTCGAACTCGAGCGCCTGCAGTTGTGCACCGCCGGCGTCGGGCGGCAAGTCGATGGGCCTCATCGCGGCGCTCAGCTTTCCAGCGCCGCCCACATCTGGCGGTCGCGCTCGGCCGTCCACACGCGCGGGTCGGGGTGCTGCGTGGCCTCGTCGTAGGCGCGCGTCACGTCGAACGGCATGCAGTGGTCGAAGATCACCCACTGGCCGTAGCGCGGCTTGAGCCGGTCGTAGGTCTCGCGGTAGACGGCGTTCAGGTCCTTGCCGGCGGCCGCACCAGAGCGCACGCTGGCCCAGAGGTCGCTGACGAAGGCCCGGGTGCCGGCCAGGCCCTGCGCGACCTGCGCCTCGCCGCGCAGCGCGGCACCGCGCCCGGGCACCAGCGCCAGCGGGTTCAGCGCGGCGATGTTGTCCAGCGTGGTCGGCCAGTCCTCGAAGTAGGCGTCGCCGGCATACGGCGTGGCGCCGAACTCGACCAGGTCACCCGCGAGCATCGTGCGCTCGCCGGGCAGCCAGACCACGGTGTCGCCCTTGGTGTGGCCACGGCCGAGCTGCAGCAGCTGCACCTCGAGGCGGCCCAGCCACAGCGTCATCCTGCCGGTGAAGGTCATCGTCGGCCAGGTCAACCCCGGCGGCACCGTCTCGACGTTGCGGAACAGGCGCGGGAAGCGGCCGATCTCGCTGGCCTTGTCGGCCTCGCCGCGCTCGACGATGAGGTCGTAGGTGTCCTGGCTGGCGATGATCTCCTGCGGCCGGTAGGCGCTGGCGCCGAGCACGCGCACGGCGTGGTAGTGCGTCAGCACCACGTACTTGATCGGCTTGTCGGTGACCTCGCGGATGCGCCGGATCACGTCGGCGGCCATCGCCGGCGTGGCCTGCGTGTCGGCGACGAGCACGGCATCGTCGCCGACGACGACGCCGGTGTTCGGGTCGCCCTCGGCGGTGTAGGCCCAGGCGTGCTCGGAGATCTGCTCGAAGCTGACCTGCTTTTCTTCCAGGTCGGCTTGCGAGGCGAAGGCTTTGCTCATGGTCGGGTCCTCGGTCGCGCTGAATCGGTTCGGGATGGGGTTCTGGGCTTGATCTTAGTCAGAAAGTTCGTTAATGTCTAACTCATTCAATTAAGTAGAAGCGCGTAAGGCGGCCAGGACGATGGACGACACGACCCTCGGCGATCACGGCGCGCGCGGTTCGCGCGGCATCCAGAGCATCGAGGTCGGCGGCCAGTTGCTGCTCGCGCTCGCCCATCACGGCCGACCGATGGCCCTGAAGGACCTCGCACGCGACGCCGGCATGCCACCCGCCAAGGCGCACCCCTACCTGGTCAGCTTCGGCAAGCTCGGGCTCGTCGAGCGCGACGCCGCCAGCGGCCACTATGGACTCGGCCCGCTGGCGCTGCAACTGGGGCTGATCAGCCTGCAGCAGTTCGACCCGGTGCGCCTGGCCACCGCGGTGATCGACGAGCTCGCGCAGGCGATCGGCCACACGATGGCGATCGCCGTGTGGGGCAATCGCGGGCCGACGATCGTGCGCGTCGCGCCGCCGCCCGGCGCGGTGCACGTGGCGATGCGCCACGGCACCGTGATGAGCCTGACCGGCACCGCGTCGGGCTGGTTGTTCGCCGCCTGGCGGCCGTGGGCCGAGGTCGCGCCGCTGCTGGCGATCGAACGCGCGGCGGCACCGATGTCGGACGCGTCGCTGCGCCGACGGCTCGACGAAGTGCGCGAGCGGCGCCTGGCGCGCGTCGTCGACGCGTCGCTGCCCGGCGTCAGCGCGCTGGCGGCGCCGGTGTTCGACGAACGCGGCGCGCTGCTGCTGTCGCTGACCGCGATCGGCCCGACCGCGGCGCTCGACACGGGCTGGGACGGCGCGCCGGCCGCGCGGCTGCGCGACGCGGCCGACGACCTGTCGCGGCGCCTCGGCGGCACGCCGCCGCAGGCGTAGGCCCGCGCGCCCGTCAGCCGAGCCGCGCCGCCAGCGCGCGCACGCGCTGCATAAAACGCGCCGGGTGCTCGACCGCGCTCAGGTGCGCGCTGTCGTCCCACACCTCGAGCCCGGCGCCGGCGATGCGCTGCGCAATGTCGCGCGCCATCGCCGGCGGTGTGCCCTGGTCGTGCGCGCCCGCGATCACGAACGTCGGGCACGCGATGGCGCCGAGCGCGTCGAGCCAGTCGACGCCCGCCACCGCGTGGCAGGCCGCGACGTAACCCTGCGCGTCGCAGCGCAGCAGCGTCGCGCGCAGCGCCACGGCGGCCTGCGGGTGCGCCGCGCGGAACGCCGGCGTCAGCCAGCGCTCGATCGCCGCGTCGGCCACCGCAGCGAGGCCGCGGGCCTCGACCTCGGCGATGCGTTGACGCCACACCGGCAGCGCGTCGGCCGGGTATCGCGCCGCGGTGTTGGCCAGCAGCAGCGCGCGCACGCGGTCGGGGTGGCGCAGCGCCAGCCCCTGCGCGACCATGCCGCCCATCGACAAGCCGACGAACAGCACGCCGCCGCGGCCCCAGTCGTCGACGACGCGCGCCGCGTCGTCGGCGAGCTGCTCCATCGTGTACGGCCCCGCCGGCACCGCCGAGCCGCCGTGGCCGCGGTGGTCGACACACAGCACCGGGTGCGCGTCGGCGAGCTCGTCGGCCACCGCGTCCCACATCGACGCGTCGAGCCCGAGCGCGTGCGCCAGCAGCACCGGCACGCCGCGGCCACCGCGCTCGTACAGGCGAGCGTGCAGCGCCGGCGCCGAGCGGCTGGTCCAGGTCTCGAAGTCGGCCACCGCCGCCCCCTTGCTCAGGGCGCCGCCGCGCGGCGTCGCCGCTCGACCAGCCGGCGCAGGTTGCCCAGCGACACCTGGTGCAGCGTGATCAGCGCCAGCACGCCGCTGCGGTGCAGCTCGACGACGGTCGCGTCGTCGAGCGCGGCGAAGCGCTGCTCGTCGACCGCGAGGAAGCCGTCGACGCCGAGCTTGCTGCCGTCGGGCAGCGTCGCGTCGAAGCGCATGTCGCGCAGCAGGTCGAGCGCGAGCAGGCGCTCGCAGAACACGCGCGTGCGCTGCGTCTCGCCTTCGAGCCGGTCGAGCAGTGCGTGCATCTCGCGCAGCCTCGGCCCTTCCTGACCGTCGGCGTCGAACAGCGGCAGGCCTTCGGTGTCGGAGAAGCCGGCCCAGGCACGGTCGATGCACAGCACGCGACGCTGCGCGTCGACCTGGGCGGTGGCGAACGGGTAGGCGCGCAGCTGCGCCGGCATGTAGTCGGCGCACCAGCGCGTGCCCTCGACGAACAGGTTCTCGCCCTGCGCGAGCCCGAACACCGCCACCGGCGCGACCAGCGGCCGGCCGCCGGACTCGTCCTTGCCGGCGCGCACGAACACCAGCGGGAACTCCTTGCACAGGTCGGCGAACTCGACGGCGGCGACGAAGTACGCGTTCAGCCCAGCGGCCACCGACCAGTCGGGTGCGCCGGGGCGGATCTTCAGCGCGCGGTGGGCCTCGCGGTCGAGCGCCACCGGCTGGCGGTGCAGCGCGGGATGGATCACGTCGTTTCTCCCGGGGGGGGCGGTGGCAGCGGACTGACCATGACCTTGTCGACGCGCTTGCCGTCCATGTCGACGATCTCGAAGCGCCAGCCCTGCCACTCGACCTGGTCGGCGACCTGCGGCAGCCGCCCGAGCAGCAGCATGATCATGCCGGCCAGCGTGTTGTAGCGCCCGCGCTCCTCGTCGGGCAGGTTGCGCAGCTGCAGCCGGTCCTTCAGTTCGGGCACCGGGATCAGCCCGTCGAGCAGCCAGCTGCCGTCGTCGCGCTGCACCGCCCAGGCCTCCTCCTCGTCGCCGGCGGCGGGGGTGAACTCGCCGGTGATCGCCTCGAGCAGGTCGCGCACCGTGACCACGCCCTGCACGGCGCCGTACTCGTCGACGACGAACACCAGTTCGGCGCCCGAGAGCTTGAAGTGCTCGAGCAGCTCCATGCCGGACAGGGTCTCGGGCACGAACACCGGGGGCTCGAGCTGGTCGGCCAGCGACAGCGGCTGGCCGTGCACCATCTGACGCAGCAGGCGCTGCGACGAGACCACGCCGAGCACGTCGTCGAGGCCGCCGCGACACACCGGGTAGCGCGAGTGCGCGCCCTCGTCGAGCACGCGGCGGACCTCCTCGGCGTCGGCGGTCGCGTCGATCCACACGATCTCGGCGCGCGGGATCATCATCGAGCCGATCTGGCGCTCGTCGAGCAGGAACACGTTGCGCACCATGCGGTGCTCCTGCGCCTCGATCACCCCGGCGCCCACGCCCTCCTCGAGCTGCGCGGCGATCTCCTCCTCGGTGACGCTGGCCCCGGGCGCGTTGCCGCTGATGCCCAGCAGCCGCAGCACGCCGTGCGTCGACGTCGACAGCAGGTGCACGAAGGGTTTGGTCGCGGTCGACAGCCACAGCATCGGTCGCGCCACCAGCCGCGCGACGGCCTCCGGGTACATCTGGCCCAGCCGCTTGGGCACCAGTTCGCCGAACACGATCGTGCAGTAGGTGATCAGCACGATGACGCCGGCGGTGGCGACGATCTGCGCGACCTGTTCGGACCAGCCGTAGGTGGTGCCGAGCCAGGCCGCCAGCGGCTGCGCGAACGCGGCCTCGCCGACGATGCCGTTGAGCAGGCCGATCGAGGTGATGCCGACCTGCACCGTCGACAGCCAGCGCGTGGGGTCGTCGTGCAGCGCCATCGCGGCGCGCGCCCCGCCGTCGCCGGTTTCGACCATCACCTGCAGCCGGGCCTTGCGTGCCGCCGTCAGCCCCATCTCGGCCATCGCGAAGGCGCCGTTGAGCAGAATCAGGAAGACCAGTAACGCCGTGTCCATCGAGGACCCGGCCGTGGTCGTGCCGGGTGCGGTTGCGCAGCGTGCAAGGGTAGCAGACGCCACCGGCGCCCCGGCGCGCGCCGGCACAATGCGCCGATGCACTACCTGATCGGCGACCTGCAGGGCTGCGACGACGCCTTCGCGCGGCTGCTCGCCGAGATCGGCTTCTCGCCTTCGCGCGACCGCCTGCACCTGCTCGGCGACCTGGTCAACCGCGGCCCCGCGTCGCTGGCGGTGCTGCAGCGCCTCGAACGCCTGGGCGGCAGCGCGGTCGCGCTGCTGGGCAACCACGACCTGCACCTGCTCGCGGTGGCGCACGGCGTGCGCCCCGAACACCGCAGCGACACGCTGCGCGACATCCTGGCGCACCCGCGGCGCGACGCCTGGATCGAGCAGCTGCGCCGGCTGCCGCTGGCCGACACCGCGCACGGCTGGTTGCTCGTGCATGCCGGCGTCGCGCCGCAGTGGGACGCGTCGCAGGCGCTGGCGCTGGCGCGCGAGGTCGAGACCCTGCTGCGCGGCCCCGACCTGCCCGGGTTCCTGCGGGTCATGTACGGCAACGAGCCGGCGCGCTGGCGCGACGACCTGCAAGGCGTCGACCGCTGGCGCTGCGCGATCAACGTGTTCACGCGCATCCGCTTCGTCGACGCCGACGGCACGCTCGACTTCAGGGTCAAGGAGGGCGCCGCCGCGGCGCCGCCGGGGCTGGTGCCGTGGTACGACGCACCCCGGCGGCGCAGCGCCGGCGCGCCGATCGCGTTCGGCCACTGGAGCACGCTGGGTCTGCTCGAGCGGCCGGACCTGCTCGCGCTCGACACCGGCTGCGTGTGGGGCGGCCAGCTCACCGCGGTGCGCGTCGACGGCGGCCGCCGCGAGGTGACCCAGGTGGCCTGCGCGCAGTCAGCGGTGCCGGGATGACGACGTGCACGGGACGCACCGGGGCCCGGGCGGCGCTACAGTGCGTCGTCGACGACGGAAGCGTGGCCGAGTGGTTGAAGGCACCGGTCTTGAAAACCGGCAACGGGCAACCGTTCGTGGGTTCGAATCCCACCGCTTCCGCCAGCGCTGAATGACCGACACGCACGCCGATCGCTTCGACCTCGCCATCGTCGGCGCCGGCATCGCGGGCGCGTCGGTCGCGTTTTTCGCCAGCGCGCACGCGCGGGTGCTGCTGCTCGAGGGCGAGGCACAGCCGGGCCACCACAGCACCGGGCGCTCGGCGGCGATGTTCATGGAGAGCTACGGCCCGCCGCAGGTGCGCGCGCTGACGCGCGCCAGCCGCGACTTCCTCGAGCACCCGCCGGCGGGCTTCTGCGACGTGCCGCTGCTGCACCCGCGCGGCGCGCTGTACGTGGCCGGCGCCGCGCACGTGGCCGAGGCCCGCGCGCTGCACGACGCGCTGCGCCGCGACGGCTGCCCGGCGCAGTGGCTCGACGCCGCGCAGGCGATCACCCGCGTGCCGGTGCTGCGCCCCGAGGCCAGCGCCGCCGCGGTGTTCGACCCGCTGGCCGCCGACCTCGACGTCGACGCGCTGCACCAGGGCTTCCTGCGCGGTGCGCGCGCGCACGGCGCGCGGCTCGTGTGCGGCGCGCCGGTCGACGCACTGCAGCGCGACGCCGGTGGCTGGCGCATCGACACCGGCGCGCACCGCTGGCACGCGAGCGTCGTCGTCGACGCCGCCGGCGCCTGGGTCGACGAGGTCGCGGCGCTGGCCGGCGTCGCGCCGATCGGCATCGAGCCGCGCCGCCGCACCGCGTTCGTGTTCGCGCCGCCCGACGGCGTCGATGCGCGCGGCTGGCCCTGCGTCGCCGCGGTCGACGAGGGCTGGTACTTCAAGCCCGACGCCGGGCTGCTGCTCGGCTCGCCGGCCAACGCCGACCCCGTCGCGCCGCACGACGTCCTGCCCGAGGAGCTCGACGTCGCGCTGGGCATCCACCGCATCGAGCAGGCGACGACGCTGACGATCCGCCGCCCGCGCCGCACCTGGGCCGGGCTGCGCTCGTTCGTCGCCGACGGCGAACCGGTCGGCGGCTTCGACCCGCTCGCGCCCGGCTTCTTCTGGGTCGCCGCGCTGGGCGGCTACGGCATCCAGACCGCCGCCGCGATGGGCGCCACCTGCGCCGCGCTGCTCACCGGCCGGCCGCTGCCCGACGCCGTCGTGCGCGAGGGCATCGACGCGCACGCGCTGCGCGTGCGCCGCGCCTGAGCTGCGCCGGCGGCGCCCGCGACGACCCGCCGACATCCAGGCCGGCGCGCCGGGCCGGGGCGCCGCGGGGTCAGGCCGTGCAAGTGCGGTTCTTGCCGGTGCGCTTGGCCTCGTAGAGCGCCTCGTCGGCGCGCTCGAGCGCCGCGTCGATCGGCTCGCCCGGCACCCAGGCGGTGACGCCGGCCGAGAAGGTCACGAACACCTCGCGACCTTCGTGCAGGAACAGGCTGGCCGTGAGCGCGCGCTGCAGCCGCGTCAGCACCTGCTGTGCCTCGCCGACGGCGGTCCCCGGCAGCAGCACGACGAACTCCTCGCCACCCCAGCGCCCGAGCGTGTCGGCCGGGCGCAGCGCGTCGCGCACGCGCGCGGCCAGCGACTTCAGCGCCACGTCGCCGGCCGCGTGCCCCAGCGTGTCGTTGAGCTTCTTGAAGTTGTCGATGTCCAGCAACCCGATCGCCAGCGGCGCGGGCGCACCGTCGGCGTCGGCGCGCTGCGCGCGCGAGCGCTCGACGTCGAAGGCGCGCAGCAGCCCGCGGCGGTTCGCCACCTCGGTCAGCGCGTCGGTCGACACTTCGTCGGACAGGCGGCGCAGCTCGTCTTCGAGGGCGCGCACGCGCTGCTCGAGCTCGAGCGCGCGTGCGTGCTCGCCGGCCAGCCGCTCGCGCGCCGCGTGCACGCCGTCGCGCACCTCGCGGTTGTCGGCCAGCATCTGCTGCACCAGGCCGGCGAGCTGGTCGATCGAGTCGGCCTCGCGGATGCGCGCCTCGTACTGCCCGAGCCGTTCGCCGTAGCCGCCGGTGCGCGCGTCGACGTCGCCGAGCTGCGCGAGCAGGCTGGCGACCAGCGCGCGCAGCGCGTCGCGCGCGCGGTCGCGCTCGGCGCGCAGCTGCTGCTGGCGCGCCCGCGTGTGCGCCAGCAGCTCGGCGGCGGCCTTGACGCCGCGCACCGACACGCCCGCGTCCAGCCGCGCCTCGAGCGCACGCACCTGCCCCTGCGCCCAGCTCGCGTCCTCGGCCAGGTCGGCCAGCCCGGCGGTCAGCTCGCGGCACAGCGCGGCGAGCTGGTCGACCAGATGGTGCCGGTGGCCCAGCCAGCGTCGCGCGCGCTCGCAGGCGTCGCCGATGCGTGCGACCAGCCCCGGATCGGCACCGTCGCGCGCCACCGCGTCGGCCAGCTGCGCCAGTTCGTCGGCCAGTGCCAAGGCGCGGGTATCGTCGCCGGGCAGCGCCGCGCGCAGCGTGCGCCCGAGGTGGTCGGCCAGCGCCGGCCACGCGGCGGCCGGCGTCGCGTCGGCCGCCGCCGCGGTCGTGCCCGTCGACGGCGCGCCACCCGGCTCGGCAACGGCGGGCGGCGCATCGGCGGGCGCGTCGAGCCCGGTGTCGACGAAGTCGGCCGCCGCGTCGTGCTCCCACTGCGCGAGCAGCTGCTGCAGCCGCTGCTGCAGTCGCTGCGCGTCGCTGCGGCTGCCGTCGAGCACGCGCTGCAGGCTGTCCTTGCGCCGCGCCTGAGTCCAGTGACGCCCGCCGCGCTCGACGCCGCGCGCGACGCGCGCGATCAGCGCCGCCCACGCGGGACCCGGGTCGTCGAGCGCGTCGAGCTGGCGCTGCGCGTCGTCCCAGCGCGCGGCGAGCAGGCTGGCCAGCAACTCGCTTCGGCGTGCGGGGTCGTCGACGGCGCGCTGCAGCAGCGTCTCGAACACGCCGCGCGCCCGCGGCGGCAGCGCCGTGCCGGCACCGCCCTCGTCGGCCCAGGCGCGCGCGAAGTTCTCGGGGGTCGGCTCGAGATGCTGCTGCGCCAGCCTGCGCAGCGCGGCCTTGGCGATCTGCGCCGGCGTGTCGGCCATCGGCGCCGGTCAGCGCGGCCGTGCGGGCGGCGTCCCGGGGCAGCGCCGGCCCGCCCCGAGTGGCCGCGGCGCCCACGAGCGGCGCGCTGGGCCCAGCCCGGCCCCGGGGCCGCTCACAGGAAGCGCCCGCCGGCGGCGCGTGCAGCGTCGGCGGCGTCGATCTCGAGCGCGCTGCCCAGCTGCGGCACGCGGCGCGGCAGCACGGCGGAGCGCAGCCACTGTTCGAGCTCGGCCGCCGGCACCGGGCGGCTGAACTGGTAGCCCTGCATCAGCGCGCAGCCCAGGCGGTGCAGCTCGTCGAGCTGGCGCAGCGACTCGACGCCCTCGGCGATCACGCGCAGCCCCAGCGCGCGCGCCAGCGCGATGATCGCCGCGACCACCGCCGCGCCCTTCGGCGCGACGCCGAGCTCGCGCACGAAGGCCTTGTCGATCTTCACTTCCGAGATCGGCAGCGTGCCCAGGTAGGCCAGCGACGAGTAGCCGGTGCCGAAGTCGTCGACCGAGACCTCGATGCCGACCTCGGTGAGGCGGTGCAGCGACGGGATCACGTCCTGCAGGTTCTTCATCAGGCTGTTCTCGGTGATCTCGAGCAGCAGCGACGATGGCGCGATGCCGTAGTGGCCGAGCGCGTCGTGGATGCGCTCGACGAGGTCGCTGCGTTCGAAGATGCGCGCCGGCATGTTCACCGCGATCGACAGCGTGTGGCCCAGGCCCAGCTCCCAGGCCTTGACCTGGCGCGCCGCCTCGCGCAGCAGCCACTCGGACATCGGCACGATCAGCCCGGTCTCCTCGGCCAGCGGGATGAAGTCGGCCGGCGGCACCAGCGCGTTGCCGCGCTGCCAGCGCATCAGCGCCTCGACGCCGACGACGCGCGCAGCGCGCACGTCGACCTTGGGCTGGTAGTGCAGCACCAGTTCGTCGCGCTCGATGGCCTTGTGCAGCGCGCTCTCGAGTTCGAGGCGCTCGCGCCCGCGGCCCATCAGCAGCGGGCTGTACACCGCGGCCGCGTTCTTGCCCTGGTCCTTCACCGCGTACATCGCGACGTCGGAGTTGCGCATCAGGTCGGCGACGTCGAAGCCGTCGCGCGGGTACATCGCGATGCCGATGCTCGCGGTGACCACCCACTCGCCGCCACCGACGAAGATCGGCTCGCGCATCACGTCGAGCATGCGCTGCGCGACGCGCTCGGCGTCGCGCTGGTCGCCGACCTCGGGCAGCAGCGCGACGAACTCGTCGCCGCCGAGCCGGCCCACCGCCTCGAGCTTGCGGTGCCACGCCGGGCCGACCGCCTCGACCGCGCCTTCCATCACCTGGTCGCTGTGGCGCACGCAGCCGCGCAGGCGGCGCGCGACCTCGATGAGCAGCTCGTCGCCGGCGGTGTGGCCGAGCGTGTCGTTGATGTTCTTGAAGCGGTCGAGGTCGATCAGCAGCAGCGCCACCTGGTGGCCCATGCGGCGCGCATGCTGCAGCGCGCGCTCGGTGCGCCAGATCAGCTGGTGGCGGTTGGGCAGGCCGGTGAGCGGGTCGAAGTTGGCGAGCCGTCGGATGTGGTCCTCGGCAGCGCGGCGGTCGGTGACGTCCTGCACGATGCCGGTGTAGCCGATGCCCTGGCCGTGCTCGTTGTACTCGGGTTCGGCCTCGGCGTGGATGATGCGCTGGCGCCCGTCGGGCAGCGTCACCGCGACGTCGGTGGCGAGCACCGAGCTGTGCGCCAGCACGCCGCGCAACAGCCGCACCAGGCTGCGGCGCTCGTCGCCGGGCACCATGCGCAGCAGCGCGTGCAGCCCCAGCCGCTCGCCCGGCCCGAAGCCGAACACGCGCAGGCCCTCGGGCGACATCACCAGCGTGCCGCCGGGGCCGTCGGGCAGGCGCCGCCAGTCGAAGCTGCCCATGCGCGCCAGGTCCTGCGCGCGCCCCAGCCTGGCCTTGCTGCGCTCGAGCTCGAGGCGCAGCCGCGACGCGCGCAGCAGGTAACGCAGCCGCCCGGCGAGCAGGCTCCACTGCGTGCTCTTGACGAAGAAGTCGGTCGCACCGGCGCTGTACGCGCGGTTGATCGAGGCCTCATCGTCGAGCCCGGTGAGCATCAGCACCGGGATGTTCTCGAAGGCCGGCAGCGAGCGCAGCGTCTCGCAGGTGGCGAAGCCGTCCATGCCCGGCATCAGCGCGTCGAGCACGATGACGTCCGGGGCCAGCCCCGGCAGCATGCGCATCGCCCGCTCGCCGCTGGCAGCCTCGGTGATCTGGAACCCGTGGTCGCGCAGCGCGGCCGCGGTGAGCATCAGGTTGACCTCGTCGTCGTCGACGAGCAGCACCCTCGGTGGCTCGGGCGCGTCGTCGTCGAGGAGCGGGCTGAGGGTCGTCATGAAGGGTCGCCGCCGACGTGCCCGGCCAGGGCGAGCAGGTGGCGCATCTGCGCAACCATAGCATCCAGCGGTGGGTCGATCGGACGCGGGTCGCCGTCGCGCACCCAGCGCTCGACCTCCTCGCAGTGCTGCGCCAGTTCGAGCGCCCCGACGCTGCGCGACGACGACTTCAGCTTGTGCGCGACGCCGCGCAGCGCGGCACGGTCGGCGTCGACGCGCGCGCGCTCGACCTGCCCGAGCTCCTGACGCAGCGACGCGACGAAGGTGTCGAGCACGCGCTGCAGCAGGCCATGGCGGCCGTCGGGGTCGAGCTCGCGCAGCCGCCGCACGCTGTCGGCATCGAGCGCATCGAGCAACGCGGACGGTTCGGGGGCGGGTCGCGGAGGGTTCATGCGGTGCGAAGGCCCCGGCACGGCGGGGCAGAGGACACGGTGGCGCGGCGCCCCCCGGGCCCGGCCGGCGGACTGCCGGGCGCGGGGCGGCAAGCATGCGGCGTGCCGCGGCGGCCGTCAAGGCGCGCCGCACCGGCGGTCGCAGCCGGTGCATGCCAGGTCGGCGTCGGATCGGTCATCGGTTCAGGTCGGCTTGCGACAGGCCATTGCGGCTCTTCGGCCGAAGCGTCGCGCACTTGAGGCACGGCGGGCGCGCACCGGAGGTGCCGGAGCGAGCGCTGCATACAATGCCCCGCATGCAACCGGGCGGCGACACAGGCGGCGCAGCGATCCCGCGCCCCGCGCGCCGCGAGCCCCCCCGCCGGCCGATGCTCGACGGCGCGAGGCCGCCCGCGGGGGTCGCCGGCGCCGCCCTCGTGTGCGCCTTCCCACCTGCGGCGCAGGCCGCGACGCCCCCCCCCACCGGCGCCGCCGCCCTCGCCGCGCTGCTGTTGGTCGCCGTGCTCGCCGCGGCCGCCGGCGCGCTGTGGATGCGCCAGCGCACCTGGAGCGCGCTGTACGCGGCGCGCCGCGACGCGCAGGCCTTGTCGGCGCTGGTCGACGCGTGCCGCTGGACCAGCGACGCGCACCACCGGGTGCAGGCCTGGCAGGCTGGCGCAGGCGTCGCCGTGCCGGCCTGGGCCGAGGCCTGGTGCGGCCAGCCGCTGTGGGACGGTCTGGAGAGCGCCGACGCGCAGGTCGACCTGCGCACCGCGCTCGAGTCGCGCGGTGCGATCGCCGCGCTGCCGGTGCGTCCGCGCGGCGGCGACCCGGCGCTGCAGTGGACGCTGCGCGCCTGGCCACAGCTCGACGCCGACGGTCGCTTCGCCGGCCACCTGGGCACGCTGGCCCCGCGCGCCGCGACGGTGCCGGCGGCGGTCGGCGACGATGCGGCGCTCGACGCGCTGCTGCAGGCCTGCCCCGGCCCGGTGTGGCTCGCGATGCACGACCCGGCGCTGCCGGGTCTGCGCGTGCGCCACTGCAACGACGCCGCGCTGCGCCTGGCCGGCGGCCAGGCCACGCCGACATGGGCCGAGCTGGTCGCCGCGCTGCCCGGCGAGCTGCCGGCGGCGCTCGAACGCGCGCAGGCCGATGCGCAGGGCAGCGCCACGCAGGGCCGCTGGCGCGTGCGGCTGCAGCGGTTCGCCTCCGACGGCCGCGACGGCCGGCTGCTCGCGCTGTGGCCGGCCGCCGACGACGACGCCGCGGTGAACGAGCGCGAGACCTTCAGCTACGCGGTGTCGCACGACCTGCGCGCGCCGATCCGCGTCGTCGAGGGCTTCACGCGCATCCTCAAGGAAGACTACGGACACCAGCTCGACCGCATCGGCAACGACCACCTCGACCGCGTGCTCGGCGCCGCGGCGCGCATGAACCACATGATCGACACGCTGCTGGCGCTGGCGCGCATCGCCAGCCAGCCGCTGTCGCGCCAGCCGGTGAACCTGTCGCAGCTCGCCGGCTTCGTCGTCGACGACCTGCGGCGCAACTTCCCGACCCCCCCGGCCGACGTGACGATCGAGCCGGGCATGGTCGTGCAGGGCGACCCGACGCTGCTGCGCATGGCGCTCGAGAACCTGCTGGGCAACGCGTGGAAGTACAGCGCGCGCCGGGCGAGGCGCGTGATCGCCTTCGAGCGCGCGCGGCACGAAGGCGCCGACGCCTTCGTCGTGCGCGACAACGGCGCCGGCTTCGACATGCGCTTCGCCGACCGCCTGTTCGGCGTGTTCCAGCGCCTGCACAGCGCCTCGGAGTTCCCCGGCACCGGCATCGGGCTGGCCTCGGTCAAGCGCATCGTGCTGCGCCACGGCGGGCGCATCTGGGCCGACGGCGAGGTCGACCGCGGCGCGAGCTTCCACTTCACGCTCGACGGCTGACCCTGCTCTCGCGGGAACGCCGCGCCGCCCCATCGTGCGTCGACGCTGGCGAGGCGCAGGCCGTGGGTAGCGCGCGCCCCGTCGTGCACGCCGGGAAGGGGCCGGGGGCCTCCCGGCCCGGGCAGCGCTCAGGACGCGCGCCCCGGCGCCGCGAGCAGTTCGACCGCCTCGACGATGCGCTCGGCCTGCGCCGCCAGCGGACGCTGCTCGGCCTCGGCCTGCGCGCGCAGCCGCGCCAGCGCGTCGGCACGCGGCAGCGAGAAGCGGTGCATCAGCACGCCCACGGCGATCCACACCGCGTCGGGCGGCGCCTCGGCCGCGGCGGGCGGCGGCGCGGACTCGGCGGCCGGCCGCAGGCGCGCGAACGCCGCCTCGACGGTGGGAACGATCTGCCCGATGTCCAGCGGCTTGACCAGGTACGCCACCGCGCCCAGCGCCTTGACCTGCGCCACCGTGGCGTCGTCGGAGAACGCCGACAGGAACATGAACGGCACCTTGCGCTCGCGCAGGTAGGCCGCGACGTCGAAGCCGCTCTTGCCTTCCATGCGGATGTCCAGCAGCGCCATGTCGGGGCGGTGTTCGCGCGCCAGCAGGATCGCGTCGTCGCCGTTGTCGGCGTCGATCACGTCGTAACCGGCCTTCGCCAGGCCGTGCGTCACGGTGGCCAGCACCAGCCGGTCGTCGTCGACGACCAGGATCTTGCCTTTGGGCGGGGCCGGCGACGCGGGCATGCGCGGCATTCTGCTACAAGGGCTCGAGCCGCCGCACCACCGGCGGCGCCAGCGTCACGCACGCGTGCACCTCGTCGCCGACGGCCTCGATCGCCAGCGACGCGTGCCGCCGCGGCAGCAGCGCGCGCACCAGCGCCAGTCCCGAGACGCCGCCGCGCACGCGCATCAGGTCGAATCCCGGCGCCAGCGTGCCGCGGTTGGCGATGCGGATCTCCACGCCGGCCTCGCCGCCGCGCAGCGTGCAGCGCACCGCGTCGGCCGCGCCGTGCTTGGCGGCGTTGGTCAGCAGTTCGTTGACCGTCAGCGCGATCGGGATCGACTCGGCCTCGGGCAGCGCCCAGCGGTGCAGCGCATCGCCGTGCACCTCGACGCCGATCGGGTGGCCGAACATGCGTTGCACCGACGCCGCGATCGCCTCGAGCACGCTGTGCACGCGCAGCGGCCCGCTGGCGCCGACCTGCAGCCCGTAGACCTGCGCGATCGCCTGCACCTGGCCCACCGCCTCCTTGATCACCGCAGCCACCTCGGGGCGGCGCTCGGCGATCTGCTGCATCAGCCCGGCGACGCCCTGCAGGTTGTTCTTGATGCGGTGGTGCACCTCGCGCACCAGCATGTCGCGCTGCGCCGCCTCGGCGACGCGCTGCTCGGTGACGTCGCTGGCCACCAGCAGCAGCTGCCCCGCGTCGCCGTCGCCGCCGGCGGGCAGCGGCACGTAGCGCGCGTCCCAGATGCGCTGCGGGGCGCCGTCGTCGCCCGGGCGGCGGTACTCGCGCTGCGTCACCTCGTGCGTGCCCAGCGCCTGCTGCAGGTCGGCGCGCAGCTGCGCGGCGTCGTCGTCGCCGCCGAACAGCCGGTCGATGCGCTGGTGCGGCGCGGCGTCGAGCGCGCAGCCGATGAACGTGGCGGCGCGCTGGTTGAGCTGCAGGACGCGCAGCGACGGCGCGTCGACGAGCGCGATGGCCATCGGCGCGGTCTCGATGATGCGCTCGAGCGAGGCCTGGGCCTGCGCGATGCGCAGCTCGGCCTGGCGGCGGCGCTCGATGTCGAGCAGCGCGAAGGTCAGCTCGCGCCCGGTGGCCACGACGTTGCCGACGACCCAGAAGGTGCGCCCGTCGCGCGCCTGCAGCCGGCACTCGAAGGTCTCCGACTGCCCTTCGGCGAGGACGGCCATCCAGTCGTCGCGGCGCAGCGGGTGATCGGCCTCGGGCGTCGCCACGGTGGCGATCGGCACGCCGATGAAGTCGGCCAGCTCGGCGCCGAACATGCGCCGCGCCGACCGGTTCATCCAGTCGATGCCGCCGTTGCGCACGGTGACGATGCCCACCAGCACCGAATCGAGGATCGCGCGCGTGCGTTCGGCCTGGCGGCGCAGCCGCTGCGCCGCCTGCTCCTGCTCGGTGACGTCGAGCGTGACCAGCGACAGCGTGCGCCGCCCGCTGGCCAGCCGGCCGGGCTCGACGCGCGTGAGCAGCCAGCGCAGCCCGAGCTCGGGGTGGCGCACCGCGTAGCGCACCTGCGCGCGTTCGCCCGACTTCAGCGCGCGCTGCAGCCGGTCGTACTCGGGCAGCGACTCGGGGTCGACGAGCTCGCGCGAGATCGCCTGCACGCCGGCGGTCGCCGACGGCGCCGATGCCGTCGCGCCGCCGGCCAGCCGCGGCGCGGCGCTGCGCAGCCAGCCGCGCGACTCCTCGAACGTGGCCACGCCGATGCCGGCGGCGTCCATCAGCGCGCCGACCTCGAGCTGCGCGAGGTCGCGGTCGTCCTCGGCGCTGCGATCCTCGACCACCGCGAGCACGCGCCGACGTCCGGGCTGCGGCTCGATCGCGCGCAGCCGGGCGACGAGGCGCCGGCGGCTGCCGTCGGGCAGCGCCAGCGTCGCATGGCGTTCGACGATGCCCGCCCCAACCGCGGCGCCGCCGTCCCAGCCGAGCAGTTCGCGCAGCGGCGCGTCGGCGTCGGCCATCGTCACCGGCACGCGGCCGACGAGGGCCTCGAACGCCGGGTTGCAACGCACCAGCAGCCCTTCGTCGTCGACCATCACCATGCCCACCGGGCTCAGGTCGAACCACTGCAGCAGCTCGTCGACCGCGTGGCCGCCGGGTGCGCCCGCCGCGGCGTCGGCCAGCGGCCGCGCGAGCAGCGACCACAGTCCGCCCGGCAGGCGCGCCAGCTCGAGGGTGACGACGCGCGCGTCGGCCAGCCGCGCGATCTGCGTGACCGGTTGCGGCGGCGCGGTGCCTCGCAGGCGGTGCAACCAGGCCAGCGTGTCGGCGCCGATCGCCGCGCCGAGGTCGTCGAGCGCGCGCGCGTCGCGCACGCCGAACAGCCGTCGCGCGGCGCGGTTCGCGTGGTGGACCTGGCCGCGACTGTCGAACACCAGCACCGCGTCGGCGACGGCATCGAGCAGCGCGACCAGGCTGGCGGCGTTGAGGCGTGACGGAACGGCGGCGAGGTTCATCGGGTCGGCGGGGCGCGGCCAGTGTACGCAGGTGCACGCCGCGGCCAAGGCCACGCGCGACGCCGGTGGTGACCAGGTGTTGCGCCCCGGGACGGCCCGGCCCGCACGGGGGTCGGGCCGGGCTCAGCCCCGGCCCCGGCCCCGGGGGGTGGTCAGCCGAGCGTGCGCGCGTTCGCCAGCGCGCGCAGCAGCGCGGCGTTGACCTCGCCGACGCTCATCATCAGCCGCTCGGCGATCTCGCGCAGGTCGAACATCGAGGCGCTCTCGACGGCCTGCACCAGCTCCAGGTACGGCTGGTACGGGCCTTCGGAGTCGACCAGCGCCTGCGACACCGCCGCCGGCACCGGGATCGACTTCAGCAGCTCGGCAAAGGGCTGGCGCATCATCTTGTCGAGCAGCGAGAACACGCCGCAGATGAAGGCCTCGTCGCGCAGCTGCGGGTCGGACTGGCCGTTGCCGCTGGCGCGCACGAGCTCCTCCATCAGCAGCCCGCGGCGCAGCGCGGCGAACATCACCGGCTTCATGTTCGCCTCCTTGCTCGCCTGCGCCAGCAGCAGCGCGAGCCAGCGCTTCAGGCGCTGGTAGCCGAGCATCATGATGGCGTGGCGGAACGAAGCGATCTCGACGCGCAGCCCGAACGCCGGCGAGTTGATGTAGCGCAGCAGCTTGAAGCCCAGCGTCGGGTCGAGCTTGATCACCGCGTCGAGACGGTCGACCGGCTCCTCCTTGTCGACGCGGCGGATCAGCTCGACGACGGTCTGCAGGTCCGAGCGCGCGCCGGCCTTCGGGTCGGCGGCCGGCAGCGGGTCGTCGAGCGGCCAGCCGAGCACCGCCTGCGCGCCGCGCTGGAACGCCGCCTCGACCTCGGCGGCGCTGCGGATGCCCGACTGCACGAAGCCGATCGAGCGCGTCACGCCCGGCGGCGGCGTCGCGTCGGTGCGGCGCTCCTCGGCGACGTCGACGATCGCCGCGCTGAAGCACGGCAGCACCTCGCGCGGCAGCTCGGCGCGCGGGCGGCCCTGCAGCATGAGCGTGTTGCCATGCCGGTGCAGTGCGACGATGGCCTCGGTGTGCGCCGGGTCGACGGCCATGAACGCCGGCACCTCGACCATCACGTTGGCCGCCGGCTGCGCGAGCATCAGGTCGTGCAGCAGCGTCTCGCTGGCCACGTTCAGCGCCAGCGCGCCGGCGTCGGCGGGCCAGGCCTCGGCCAGCGCCTCGAGCAGCGGCGCCGGCGGCACCTTGGCGTCGGCGCGCGCCGGGAACACCGTCAGCCTCGTCGCGGTGACGTCGCGCTGGCGGTCGATCATCGGCGCGTAACCCAGCGCCACCTGACCCAGGATCGAAGCTTCGTTCATCGTCGCGGCCTTCAGCCGTTCAGGTACTGGAACAGCGACAGCCGCTGCACCGTCGCATAGGTCTTCAGCGCCGCCTCGTAGCCGGTCTGCTGGTTCTGGAAGTCGGCGATCGCCTGCACCATGTCGAGGTCCTCGGCGTGGCTGCGTTCGGTCTGCCCGTGCAGCCGGCTCGCCGCGACGCGGTCCTCGGCGGCGTCGGCGCGGTTGAGCACCTCGCCGACCGCGGCGCGCAGGCGCTGCAGCGCCCCCATCGACGCGTCGAGGTCGCGCAAGCCGCGCTGCACGGTCTGCATCACCTGCGCGTTGGAGCGCAGCGGCGTGTCGAGCTCGGCGATCGCGCGGTCGAGCAGGTCGAACACGTTGAGCTCGGGTGCCGAGGCGCGCACGGTGAACGCGTCGCCCGCCGCCGGCGTGCCGGCGATCTTGAGTGCCATGCCGTCGACCTCGATCGCCTGCGCGCCGGGGTACGGCACGTCGACGTGACCGGCCAGCGGCGCGCCGTCGCGCCACACGGTGTAGGTCGCACCGCCGGCGCCGAACACGATCTCGTAGTCGGCGCCGGTCAGCGCCGACGGATCGGTGACGCTGCCGGCGTCGATCCACGCGGTGGCGCTCGCCGGTTCGCCGACGCCGGTGACGAAGCTGCCGTTGCCGCTGCGCGCGCGTGTCCACGCGTTCTCGCCGTCGACGCTCAGCGGCAGCGGTTCGGCGGCCGCGGTCGCGGTGCCGCCGCCGCTGCCGCGGTAGGTCACGCCGCCGGGGGCGTCGACGAACGGCGCCTGGGCCGCCCCCTGTCCGGCGAACAGGAAGCCGTGCGAGCCGTCGTCGCGGTTGGCCACCACCAGCAGCTGCGCGCGCAGGCTCTCGAGCTTGCGCGCCAGCCCGGCGCGCTCGCCGTCGGAGTAGCTGGCGTTGCCCGCCGCGACCAGCGTCTCGCGCGCCTGCTGCAGCAGCTCGGCGGCGTCGCCGAGCGCCGACTCGGTCAGCGTCATCGCGTTGCGGCTGGCCTCGAGCGCGCGCTGGTCGGCGTCGGCACGCGCGACCTGTGCCAGCGCGCGTTCGGCGCGCGCCGCGGCGCCGGGGTCGTCGCTGGCGCGCTGCACGCGCTTGCCGCTGGTCAGCCGCAGCTGCGCCTCGGCGAGGTCCTGCTGGCGACGCTGCAGCTGCTCGACGCCGGCGTTGAAGGTGTAGGCGGTGGTCACGCGCATCGGTCAGTCTCCGGTTCAGCGCGCCGCGGTCGACAGCAGCGTGTCGAACACCTGCTGCGCGACTTGCAGCACCTTGGCCGCGGCCTGGTAGCTCTGCTGGAACTGGATCAGCCGCGCGGCCTCCTCGTCGAGGTTGACGCCCGACCGCGACGCACGCAGTTCCTCGGCCGCGGCTTTCACGCCGGCCGAGATCTCGGCCGCGGTGCGCGCGCCCTGCACGCGCACGCCGACGCCGGCCATGACGCCGGCGTAGGCGTCGGTGATCGTCTCGCCGCCGCTGCCGTCGGCGCGGCGGCCGACGAGCGTCTCGTCGCGCAGCGCCGCCAGCGCCAGCGCGTTGCCGTTGTGTGTCGCCGGGAACGCGGTCGGCGCCACGTCGAACACGTCACCCGCTGCCGGCACACCGTTGAGCTGGAGCGCGAACTCGCCGATCGCCAGCGGCTGGCCAGGCGTCCAGGTGCCGCTGCCGCTGGTGGCGCCGCGTGTCCAGGTGTAGGCGACGCCGTCGACGGTGGCCGGCGGTGCGGCCGGCACGACGGCGCCGAACGTGATCTGCACCGCGTCGGCCGAGGCCAGCGGCGCGGTCATCGTCAGCGCGCCGACGCTGGCGGTGCCACCGTTGGCGGCACCGGCGACCGCCGTCAGTGGCGACGCCGCGGCGATGCCGCGCGGGTCGTCGAGCGCACGCCGCATGCCGAGCGCGGCACGCGCCACCGGCTGCAGCAGGAAGCGGTCGCCCGCGGCTGCGACGCCGCTGCGCTGCAGCGTGATGCCCAGCGCGTCGATCGCGACGCCGGCGGCGAGGTCCGCGTCGCTGAAGCCGTAGGGCCCGCCCGGCGGCGTGCCGCCGTCGGTGCGCGTGAGCTGCCACGCGGCGCCGTCGTAGCGCAGCTCGTACTCCTCGGCGCGCACCTGCGCCGCGCGGTGCACCTGGACGCCGACCGTCGCGTTGCCGCCGTTGGTCGACGCGGCGAGCGCGCGCGGGTCGCCGACGGCGAACAGCGCCGCGCCGGCCGCGCCGTTCAGGTCCAGCCCGAGCGCGTTCTGCGCGTTGACACGCGACGCCAGCGCCGTGGCCATCTGACCCAGCGCGTTGCGCGCCGCCACCAGGTCGTCGTTCTGGAAACGCAGCAGCCCGGCGATCGAGCCGCCGGTGAGCAGGTCGGCCGACAGCGGCAGCACGCCGCCGGCCTCGACCATGCCGATCGCCGCGCGCGACGGGTCCATCGCGTGGGGCGTGACGGTCAGCGACTGAGCCTGGTTGCCGAGCACCAGCCGCTGGCCGCCGGCGATGAACACGCCCAGCGTGCCGTCGTCGGCCGGGATCGTGCTCACGGTGATGAACTCGCCGAGCTCGCGCACCAGCCGGTCGCGCTGGTCGAGCAGGTCGTTCGGCGCGTGCCCCAGGCCCTGCACCTTGGCGATCTGCTGGTTCACGTCGGCGATGCGCTGCGCCAGGTCGTTGACACCGGCCACCGCGTGTTTCAGGTCCTGCGTGACGCCGGCCTGCAGGCTGTCGAGCTGGCCGCCGGCCAGCGCGAAGCGCGACGCCAGCTCCTGCGCGCGCGCCAGCACGACCTCGCGCGCCGGCAGGTCCTGCGGCCGGCTCGCCAGGTCGGCGATCGTGTTGAGGAACTGGCCGGCGGCGTAGCCGATGCCGCGCTCGCCGGTGGGGAAGACCTGCTCGAGGCGCACCAGCTGGTCGTGGCGCGCGCGGTCCATCGCCGCCAGCGAGGTCGCGGCGGCGGCCTCGCGCGTGAGGAACTCGTCGTGCGCGCGCCGCACCGTGGCCACGTCGACGCCCTTGCCGAAGAACCCGGCGCCGGTGAACTGGCCCGCCGCGGTGGCCAGCTCGGCGCTTTGCCGCGAGTAGCCGTCGACGCTGGCGTTGGCGATGTTCTGGCCGGTGACCTGCAGCTGCGCGAACGCGGCGAACATCGCACGCGTGCCCAGCGTCATCAGGGCGGAGGTCATGGCGGCGTTCTCCTCAGGCGGTGCGCGCGCGCTGCAGGCGCAGCGTGGTGTCGATGACACGCGCGAGCTTGTCGGCGTAGGCCGGGTCGGTCGCGTAGCCGGCGCGCTGCAGCCCCTGCGCGAACCCCTGCGCCGTCTTCGACTGCTCGAGCACCTTCGCGTAACGCGGGCTCGAGGTCATCAGCCGCGCGTAGTCGGCGAAGGCCGCGTCGGCGCTGGCGTAGGCGCGGAACTTCGCCTTGACCTTGCGCGCGACGCCGCCGATGACCTCGGTCGTCGTGACCTCGGTCACCGGCCCCTTCCAGTTCGCCGTGGCCTTGATGCCGAACAGGTTGTGCGACGGCGTGCCGTCGGCCAGGCGGATGTCGCGCCGGCCCCAGCCGGTCTCCAGCGCGGCCTGCGCCAGCATGAAGCTCGCGGGGATGCCGGTGGCCGCCTCGGCGGCCTTCGCGGCGCGTTCGTGCGTCGCGACGAAGTCCTTCGCGCCGCCGCCGTGCGCGATGCGCGGCCAGCCGCGGTGCGGCGCGGCGGCCGGCGCGGGCTCGCCCGCCGGGGTGCGCGCCGCGGCCGCTGGCGCCGCGCCCCCCGTCGGCTGCGACGTTGCCGCCTTCGCGTCGACGGCCGGCAGGCCCATCTGGCGCGACAGCTGGCGCGCGATGGCGTCGGCCAGCCCGCCGCGCTGCCCGCTCATCTGCTGCGCGTACTGCGCGTCGAGCATCTCGGTGCCCAGTTCGCTGGCTTCGTTGTCGAGCAGCCCCGACGCCGCGGTGGCCTGGCGCATGCTCTTCAGCAGCTCCTGCATGAACAGCGACTCGAACTGCCGCGCCACCGCGTTCACGGCCGCCTGCGGGTCGCGCGCGGCGAGCGTGCGCAGTGCGTCGACCGAGCGCGTGTCGGCGGCGAGTCCGGGCAGCGGGGCGACGGCCATCGTTCAGATCACCTCGATCTCGGCGTTCAGCGCGCCGGCGGCCTGCATCGCCTGCAGGATCGCCAGCAGATCCTGCGGCGTCGCGCCGAGCAGGTTCAGCGCCTTGACCACGTCGGCCAGCCGGGTGCCCGCGGGCATCTGCACCAGCGCACCGCCCTGCTGGCTGATCGCGATGTCGGACTTCTGCGCGACCACCGTGTCGCCGCGGCCGAACGGCGCCGGCTGGCTGACCACCGGCGTCGAGCTGATCGTCACCGACAGGCTGCCGTGCGCCACCGCGCAGGCGCCCAGCGTCACCGACTCGTTCATCACCACCGACCCGGTGCGCGCGTTGAGCACCACCTTGGCCGCCGGGCGCGCCAGCTCGAGCGGCAGGTTCTCGACGTCGGCGAGGAAGGCCACGCGTGCACCGGGGTCGGCCGGCGCGCGCACGCGCACCACGCGCCCGTCGAGCGCGGTCGCGGTGCCATCGCCCTTGGCGCGGTTGATCGCGTCGGCCACCGCGCGCGCGGTGGCGAAGTCGGCGGCGTTGAGGTCCAGCTGCAGCGTGTCGCCGGCGCCCAGCGGCGTGGGCACGCTGCGCTCGACGGTGGCGCCCTGCGGGATGCGCCCGGCGCTGAGGTGGTTGATCTGCACCTTCGAGCCGCCGGCGGCGGCGCCGGCGCCGCCGACCACCAGGCTGCCCTGCGCCAGCGCGTAGATCTGGCCGTCGGCGCCCTTGAGCGGCGTGGCCACGAGCATGCCGCCGCGCAGGCTCTTCGCGTTGCCCAGCGACGAGACGGTGACGTCGATCGGCTGGCCCGGCTGCGCGAACGGCGGCAGGCTGGCGGTGACCATCACCGCGGCGACGTTCTTCGGCTGCAGCGCCATGCCCGGCGGCACCGCCACGCCCATCTGCTGCAGCATCGCCGCCAGGCTCTGCGCGGTGTACGGGGTCTGCGTGGCCTGGTCGCCGGTGCCGTCGAGGCCGACCACCAGCCCGTAGCCGACCAGCTGGTTCGCGCGCACGCCCTGCACCGCGGCGAGGTCCTTGATGCGCGCCGCGTGCGACGGCGCGGGCCACCACAGCGCGGCGCTGGCGGCGAGCGCGGCGAACACCACCGCGGCGCGCAGCAGCCGCTCGACGGCGCGTTGGCGAAGGCGGGGCGACAGCGGCATCGGCGACTCCATCGGCGCGTCCATCAGATGGGCAGCACGCTGAGGAAAAAGCGTGCCAGCCAGCCGATGACCTGCGCGTCGGCCTGCTGGCCGCGGCTCTTCTGTTCGAGGCGCACGTTGGCCACCTGCGTGCTCGGCACCGTGTTGCCGGGGCGGATCGCGCGCGGGTCGACCTGGCCCGAGAAGCGCAGCACGTCGACGTTGGCGTTGACGCCGATCTGCTTCTCGCCGGCGATCAGCAGGTGGCCGTTGGGCAGCACGCCGGTGACCACCGCGGTGATCGTGCCGCTGAAGTTGTTGCTGCTCTGCGTCTCGCCCTTGCCGGCGAAGCTGTTGCTGCTGCTGCCCTCGGCCGACGCGCGGCGCAGCACTTTGCCGGCGTTGACGCCGGGCAGCGCGGTGATGCCGGCCTCGATGCTGCCGCTCTTGTCGACCGAGCTGGTCGAGCTGGCGCTGGCGCTGATGCGCTCGACGATGACCACGTTGAGCGAGTCGCCGGGCACGCGGGCGCGGTGGTCCTCGAACAGCGGCCGGTACGCGGCGCTCTGGTAGATCGCACCCGGCGTGGCCGCCGGCGCCGCCGGCGCGGGCGCGACGGCGACCGGCGGCGGGACCGGCGCGACGTCGACCTGCGGCTGCAGCCACGCGCAGCCGGCCAGCGACGCCGCCAGCACGAGCGCGGACAGGCGGCGCGTGCGCATCGCCGTCACAGCTGCGCCAGACGCTGCAGCATCTGGTCGGAGGTCTGGATCGCCTTCGAGTTCAGCTCGTAGGCGCGCTGCGTCTGGATCATCGCGACGAGCTCCTCGACGACGTTGACGTTGCTCGTCTCGACGAAACCCTGCTGCAGCTGGCCCAGCCCGTCGGCGCCGGGCTCGCCGGCGTTGGGCGCACCCGACGCGGCGGTCTCGCCGAACAGGTTGCCGCCCAGCGGATCGAGGCCGGCCGGGTTGACGAAGCTCGCCAGCTGCAACTGGCCGAGCACCTGCGGCTGCGCCTGCCCGGGCACCGACGCGCTGACCGTGCCGTCGGCGGCGATGGTCAGCGACTGCGCGTTCGGCGGCACCGTGATGCCGGGCTGCACCAGCTCGCCGTTGTTCGTGACCAGCTGGCCGTTGGCGTCGACCTGGAACGCGCCGTCGCGCGTGTACGCGGTGCTGCCGTCGGCGCGCTGCACCTGGAAGAAGCCCTGGCCCTTGATCGCCAGATCCAGGTTGTTGCCGGTCTGCTGCAGGTTGCCCTGCGTGAAGGTGCGCGACGTGGCCACCGGGCGCACGCCCAGCCCCACCTGCAGCCCGGTGGGCAGCATCCCCTGCTCGCCGCTGGCCGCGCCGGCCTGGCGCAGGTTCTGGTAGATCAGGTCCTCGAACACCACGTGGCCCTTCTTGAAGCCGTTGGTGCCGACGTTGGCGAGGTTGTGCGAGATCGTGTCCAGCTGCGTCTGCTGGGCCTCCATGCCGGTCTTCGAAATCCACAACGAACGGATCATGCGCACGCTCCCGAGGGTGTGCGGCGATGATCCGCGCAAGCCGCCCCGGCCTTTAGCCGGAATTGCGGCGGGTTTCGGGGGTGGTTCGGGCGTTGCGGCGCACCGGCGGGTCGCGGGCGGGCGCTGCCGCTCGCGCGGCGCCGACTTCCTGCGCCGCCGCCGCCGCGGGTGCAGCGGCGCGAACTCCCCTGCGCGCACCGGGCACCGGGACAATCGGCGCATGAACGGACCGCCGAACACGACGCCACCGTCGGCCGCGCCCGCCGGCTGGTACGAACGGCATCTGCTGCCGTGGCTGGTCGACCTGGCCTGCGGCGTCGCGCCGGTGCGCCGCCAGCGGATGCGGGTCGTGCCGCGCGCGCGGGGCCGCGTGCTCGAGGTGGGCATCGGCACCGGGTTGAACGTGCCGCTGTACGACCGCTCGCGCGTCGAGTCGGTCACCGGCGTCGACCCGGCGCTGCGCATGCACCGGCTGGCGCGTCGGCGCATCGAGGCCAGCGGGCTCGAGGTGCACCTGATCGGCGTATCGGCCGAGACGCTGCCGGTCGAAGCGGCCAGCTTCGACACCGTCGTCTGCACCTTCACGCTGTGCACCATCGCCGACCCGCTGGCCGCACTGCGCGAGATGCGCCGCGTGCTGCGGCCCGGCGGGCGGCTGCTGTTCGCCGAGCATGGGCTGGCGCCCGGTGCCGGCGTGGCCGCGTGGCAGCGGCGGCTGAACCCGCTGTGGAGCCCGCTGGCCGGTGGCTGCCGGCTCGATCGCGACATCCCGGCGCTGCTGCGCGCCGCGGGCTGGCGCGCCGAGGTGCAATCGCAATACCTGCCCGGCCCACGCGTCGTTTCATACCACTACTGGGGCGAGGCGATCGCCGACTGACCGTGGCGCGCCCACGCCGCCTGCCGCCCCGCCGCACCGCCCACGCCCGATGATCACGCTCGTGCCCCACGACCCGGCCTGGGCGGCGGTGTTCGCCGCCGAGGCCGCGGCGCTGCGCGGCGCGTTCGGCGCCCTCGCGCTGCGCGTCGAACACGTCGGTTCGACGGCGGTGCCCGGGCTCGAAGCCAAGCCGGTGATCGACATCCAGGTGTCGGTGCGCTCGCTGGCGCCGCGCGACGCGCTCGACGCCGCGCTGGCGCGCCTGGGCTACCGGCACACGAGCCTCGGCGACTTCGACCGCGTCTACCCGTTCTTCCACAAGCCGGCGGCGTGGCCCAGCACACACCACGTGCACCTGTGCGAGGCCGGCGGCGAGCAGGAGTGGCGGCACCTGGCGTTTCGCGACGCGCTGCGCGACAGCCCGCAGGCCGCGGCCGAGTACGCCTCGCTCAAGCGGCGCCTGGCCGCGCTGCACGGCGGTCACACGCCGGCGTCGCGCGAGGCGTACTCGCTGGCCAAGAGCGGCTTCGTTGCCGCCGTGCTCGCGCGCGTTGCGCCGACGCTGTTCGACACGCCGCGCTTCTCGGCGCGCGGGCGCGTCGACGCAGCGCCGAACGCGGCCTGTGACCGATGCGCATGCGGCGGGCGCGCGTGCGACCCGGCCGCGCCACCGTGACTCAGCCGCCGGGCGCATCGAGTAGCGCGTCGACCTCGTCGAGCGTGGACACGAAGTGGTCGGGCGCGGCCGTGGCGAAGGCCGCCTCGTCGCACTCGCCGCCGCGCACGATCGCCACGCGCAGCCCGGCGGCGCGCGCCGCCGCGACGTCGGCCAGGCTGTCGCCGACGAACAGCGCGCGCGCCGGCGCGCAGCCGCGCAGCGCCAGCACCGCGCGCACGCCCTCGGGGTGCGGCTTGAGGTGCACGACGTCGTCGCGCGACAGCACCGGGGCCAGCGCCCGCTGCAGCGCGCACCGTTCGAGCCCGGCGGCCAGCGCGCTGCGCCCGATGTTGCTGACCATCGCCGCGGCCACGCCGCGTGCGGCCAGGCGCTGCAGCAGCGCCGCGGCGCCGGGACGCGGCGACCAGCGCGTCAGCGCGTCGGCGTCCCAGCGGTCGTACACCGGCCCCAGCGCGGCGCGCAGCGCGTGCAGCCGGCCCGCGGCAACGGCCTGGTCGGCGGCGGCGTTCCACATCTGCGCGTAGTTGCCGCTCACCGCGTGGCCCTGGGCCGCAAAGGCCTCGCGCAGTTCGGCCTGCGCCGGCGCGAGCTGCCACTGGAAGTCGACCAGCGTGCCCTCGAAGTCGAATACGACGGTGCGGATCATCGTTGGCTTCTCGTGGCGCCCCGGCGGCGCCTGGGCCGTGATCATCGCCGCGGCCCGCACCCGCGCCCTTGCGCCAGGCCATGCCGGGACGCCACGGTCACAAGCACGCGTGGCGCCGCCAGCCCGATCGCACCGGCTCGCTCGCGCCGGTTCAGTCGCGCCGGTTGAGTCGCGCAGGTTCAGTCGCGCAGCTGCGCCCTCGCCTCGTCGGCCGTGTCGCAGAGGTGCGGCGCCACCCCGCGTGCGGCCAGCGCCGGGCCCAGGCTGGCGCGCACGAACCCTGTTGTGCGGTAGCGCGTGGCGCGGTGGTCGTGGCGTGCGAAGTCGATGAACGGCGTGCGGCTCGCCGCGTCGTGGGCGACGCGCCCGGCCAGCGGGCGGCGCAGCAGCCGCTCGCGCAGCCCCATCGCGCCGTCGGCGACGATCGCGGCGTCCTTCGGCGCCGGGTCGCGCTCGATCAGCGAGCGAAAGCGCATCGGCGCCGGCACGTCGCGCTCGACGTCGAGCTCCGGGCCGACTTCGATCAACTCGCGCCCGCGCTCGTGCAGCGCGAACACCGCACGCTCGGTGGCGTACTGCACCGGCTGCCCACGCCTGAGCGCATCGCGGCCGCTGAACGTGCGTTGCTCGACCTGCGGCACGAACTTCGGGTGCGTGTGCCCGCCCTGCCCGGCGAGGAAGCTGCCGACGAAGACCAGTTGCTTGGCGTTCTGGCTGATGTTGATGAAGCTGCCAGCGCCGCCCAGGCGCGAGCCGAAGCGGCTCACGTTGACGTTGCCCTCGGCGTCGGCCTACGCCGGCTCGAGGAACGCGACGTCCAGCCCGCCACCGACGTAGAAGTCGAACTGGTACGGCTGGTCGATGATCGCCTGGGTGTTCACCGCGGCGCCGAAGTTCAGCCCGCCGGCCGGCACGCCGCCGATCACGCCGGGCTCGGCGGTCAGCGTGATCGGGTTGACGACGTTCTCCTCGGCGGCCACCGCGGAGACGCCCTCCGGCGAAGCCGAGGCAGACGAATCAGCCGGTGGCGACGGTGCTCGGGCCGGCGAGCCGCTCGGCGGCACGGGCAGCAGGCGGATGCATGCGCGTGGGGCCGCGGCGGGTTCAGGCGCCGTCGCCTTGCGGGTCGCGCGGCGACGCGTCCAGCGCCACCGCCGCGCGCACCAGTTCGCGCAGCAGGTCGCGGTCGACCGGATCGTCGTAGCCGATGCGCAGCCAGCGCGCCGTCGGCGACGGGCCTTCGAGCTCGGGGAAGCGTGCCGCCAGCGTGGCGCCCTGCGCCAGGTGCAGGCGCAGGTGCCCGCGCTGCGGTGCCAGCGTCATCAGCGCCGCGTCGGTGCCCAGGTAGGCCAGCGTGCCCCAGCGCACGGCGGGCACCAGCTGCGGCGCGGCGTCGAGCACCAGCCCGTGCAGCAGCCGCGCGAGCGGTTGCTGCGCGGCCGGCAGCAGGTCGAACCAGGCGTCGACCAGCGGTGCGGCGCGCTTCGGGCGGCGCATGGTCGGCGTTCGCTTGCTGACGCGCAAGGCGGCGCGCCTACAGCGCCTGCGCCTCGAACGTGTTGCACTGCGCCATGCTGCCGCCGTCGAAGCCGCGACGGAACCAGCGCTGGCGCTGTGCGCTGGTGCCGTGGGTGAAGCTCTCGGGCACGACGTAGCCCTGGCTGCGGTGCTGCAGCGCGTCGTCGCCGATGCGCGCCGCGGCGTTCATCGCCTCCTCGAGATCGCCCTGCTCGAGCCAGCGCTTGCCGCGCTGCGAGTGGTGCGCCCAGACGCCGGCCAGGCAGTCGGCCTGCAGCTCGACGCGCACCGACAGCGCGTTCATCTGCGCCTCGCCGACGCGGCCGCGCATCGCGTCGACCCGGTCGGTGATGCCGATCAGGTTCTGCACATGGTGGCCGACCTCGTGCGCAATCACGTACGCCTGCGCGAAGTCGCCCGGCGCGCCCAGCCGCTGGTGCAGCGTGTCGAAGAAGCCGAGGTCGATGTAGACCTTCTCGTCGGCCGGGCAGTAGAAGGGCCCCATCGCCGCCTGCCCGACGCCGCAGGCCGAGCGCGTCGCGCCGCGGAACAGCACCAGCGTCGGTTCGCGGTAAGCCGCGCCGTTGGCGCGCAGCTGCGCGTTCCACACGTCTTCGGTGTCGGCGAGCACGGTGGCGACGAAGGCCGCCTGCCCGTCGTCGGCCGGTGGCGCGGTGGCCGGCGCCTGCGCCCCGGGCACCGCGACGTCGCCGCCCCCGAGGATGCCCAGCAGCGTCAGCGGGTTGATGCCGAACAGCCAGCCGGCGAGCAGCGCGATGACGATGGTGCCGAGCCCGATACCGCGGCCGCCACCGAGGCGCATCCCGCCCCCGCCGCCGGCGCGCCGGTCCTCGACGTTGTCGCTGCGCCTGTGCCCTTCCCACTTCATGATCCGGCCCTCCGGGGGCGGTGGCGCACCGGCGGCGCACCCTGCGTACCCACCCATTGGCTTTGTACCGCAGTCGGGCGCCGGCCGGGCGCCGGCCGGAAGCCGCCGGCGCGTGCAGCCCGTCGGCTCAGGCGCGCGGCAGCGTGACGCCGCGCTGGCCCTGGTACTTGCCGCCGCGGTCCTTGTAACTGGTCTCGCAGACCTCGTCGCTCTCGAAGAACAGCACCTGCGCGCAGCCCTCGCCGGCGTAGATCTTGGCCGGCAGCGGCGTGGTGTTGCTGAATTCCAGCGTCACGTAGCCCTCCCACTCGGGCTCGAACGGCGTGACGTTGACGATGATGCCGCAGCGCGCGTAGGTGCTCTTGCCCAGGCAGATCGTCAGCACGTTGCGCGGGATGCGGAAGTACTCGACCGTGCGCGCCAGCGCGAAGCTGTTCGGCGGGATGATGCACACGTCGGCCTCGATGTCGACGAAGCTGCGCTCGTCGAAGTTCTTCGGGTCGACGACCGTGCTGTAGATGTTGGTGAAGACCTTGAACTCGGGCGCGCAGCGGATGTCGTAGCCGTAGCTGCTGGTGCCGTAGCTGACGATGCGGTGACCGTCGGGCGCGAAGCGCACCTGGCCGGGCTCGAACGGCTCGATCATGCCGTGCTCCTGCGCCATGCGGCGGATCCACCTGTCACTCTTGATGCTCATTGCACGTCCCCGGAGATGGCGCATTCTAGGGACGCACCAGGGGTCGGCCGACGGGTGCACACTACGCGCTGTCGGGGCACCGTGGCCCCGGGAGCGTTCTTCGATGGCCTCGCTGTTCCGTCCCGGCACCGAACTGATGGTGCAGTACGCCGGCTACCACCGCGACCGGCGCAACATCGCCACCCACTGCGTCGGCATCCCGCTGATCGTGTTCGCGCTCGGCGTGCTGCTGGCCCGCCCGGCCGTGGCGCTCGGTGGCGTCGCGCTGACGCCGGCGTGGGCGCTGTGGGGACTGGCGACGCTGTGGTACCTGTCGCGCGGGCATCTGCTGATCGGCGTCGCGGTCAGCGCGGCCAGCGCGGTGCTGTTTGCGCTGGCGCAGCCGCTGGGCGCGGCGTCGACCGCTGCCTGGCTGGCCTGGGGCGTGGGCTGCTTCGTCGTCGGCTGGATCGTGCAGTTCGTCGGCCACTACTACGAGGGCCGCAAGCCGGCCTTCACCGACGACCTGGTGGGCCTGCTCGTCGGCCCGATGTTCGTCGTCGCCGAGGCGTTGTTCGCGCTGGGCTGGTGCCGCGCGCTGTTCACCGAGATCGAGCGCCGCGTCGGCCCCACGGTGCTGCGCGACCTGCACGTGCCGGCGATGCGCTGACGGCGCGGCCCACGGCGCCCGCGGTGCTGCCAGTGCCGCCGGCGCCGGCTGCCGTCAGCCGGCGACCACGCGCACCGGCGAGCGCAGCGGCTCGGGCTCGGAGTCGAAGCGCTCGAACCCGGTGTAGCAGATGAAGTGCCGGTTGGCGGCGCGGCCGAACAGCGTCATGCCCAGCCGGCTGGCGAAGGCGTGTCCCATCTGCGTGACGCCGTTGCGCGAAACGACGATCGGCACGCCCATCTGGGCCGCCTTCATGACCATCTCGCTGGTCAGCCGGCCGGTGGTGTAGAAGGTCTTGTCGCCGCCGTCGACGCCGTGCACCCACATCCAGCCGGCGATCGTGTCGAGCGCGTTGTGGCGGCCGACGTCCTCGACGAAGATCAGCAGGTCGGTGCCGCGGAACAGCGCGCAGCCGTGCACCGAGCCGGCCTTGCGGTGGATGCTGTCCTGCTGGCGCATCACCTCGAGCATGCCGTGCAGCGTCGACTGGCGGATGCGGGCGGCCTGCGGCGACGGCAGCCGGATCGCGTCGACCTGCGCCTGCAGGTCGCCGAACACCGTGCCCTGGCCGCAGCCGGTGGTGACCACGCGGCGCGCGGTCTTCGCCTCGAAGCCATCGATGCCGCCGCGCGTGCGCACCGCCGCGGCGTTCACGTCCCAGTCGACGCTGATCGAGTCGACCTGCTGCGGCGCGTCGACCAGTCGCTGGTTGCGCAGGTAGCCGAGCACGAGCAGCTCGGGCGCGGCGCCCAGCGTCATCAGCGTCACCAGCTCGCGCCGGTCGACGAACACCGTCAGCGGCCGCTCGTCGGGGATGTGGATGCGCCGGCGCTGGCCGTACTCGTCGAGCACCTCGACCTCGCGCGTCAGTGGCAGCGCGGCGTCCGTCAGCCGGGGGCCGGGCCACGGGGGCTCGACGACCGGGGGCTGAGGCTCGGCGAGCGACATCGGGGCTCAGCTCTTGGGCGCCGGCGGCACGAACGGGCCGGGGTCGGCGCACGCCGGCGTCGCCGTCGGGGGCTTGACTTCCTTGCCCGCGGCCTGCTGGTCGGCACGGTACTTCGCCGCCACGCGTTCCATCGACAGGCACAGCTTGTAGTCGGCGACCTTGTTCGCCCAGGCGGTGCGTGCCGCCGCCTCGGCGGCCTTCGCCTTCGCCTCGTCGGACAACGGCGGCAACTTGGCCGCCGCGGGCCACGCCACCGCCGCCACGGCCAGGGTCAACAGGCAGGTCCGGATCACGTTCATCGTCTCGACTCCTCGGGTCGGGGCCTCAGCCGCGCGCCCCGGCCTGTGCCGCCACGTCGGCCGGCGGCGTCTCGGCCGAGCGCTGCGCCGGGATCTTGCCCGCCTTGATGTCGTCGTACCACAGTTCGTGGTGCTCCTTGGCCCAGCCTTCGTCGACGTAGCCGGTGCGCATCGCCCGGTACGCGCCGTTCATGCCGATGGTACCGATGTAGATGTGACCGAGGAACATCGCCATCATCAACGTCGCGGCCACCGCGTGCACCATGTGCGCGATCTGCATCTGGCCGCGCGTGTATTCGAGCAGCGTCGGGAAGACCTTGTCGAGGACCAGGCCGGAAACGACGACGACCATGCCCAGGACAAGCACGCCGACCCAGAACAGCAGCTTCTCGGCGGCGTTGAAGCGGTGCGACGGCACCTCGCGCTTGCCCAGCAGGTTGCCGAAGCGCAGCAGCCAGTTCAGGTCGCCGGCACGCGGCAGGTTGTCGCGCGCGAAGGTCAGGATCACGATCAGCAGCGACACCGCGAACACCGGCCCGGCGAAGTTGTGCGCGTTCTTCAGCGCGTAGGTCAGCCAGCCGAACAGCGTGCTGCCGATCACCGGCAGCAGGAAGTACTTGCCCCAGGCCATCACGATGCCCGACACCGCGAGGATCACGAAGGCGATCGCGTTGGCCCAGTGCGCCGCGCGCTCGAACGGCGTGAAGCGCTCGATCACGCGGCCGGTGTCACGCTCGTGGCCGCCCAGGGGGCCCTTGCCGACGTAGAACAGCCCGAGCGCCAGCACGACGATGCCCAGCAGCGCCCCGCCGTACGGGATGATCAGCCGATTGCGCACCTGGCGCCAGGCCTCGCCGGCGCTGGTGTACAGCGACCCCGGGTATTGCACCATCGGCTGGATCAGCACGCCCATCTCCGCGCCCGGCAGCGACACGTAGCCGCCGTCGGGGCCGGAGTCGCGCACCGCACGCCAGAACGGCGCGTTGTTGCCCGGCTGGGTCTTGGCGCGCTCGGCGTTGGTCTCGTCGGGCTTCGGCTCGGCCGGAGCGACGAAACCCGCCGGCGCCCCGCCGGCGGCCGGCGCCTGCGCGCCCGCGGCGGCCGCCAGGACGAGCCCGCAGGCGAGGATCAGGACTCTGGTCAAGGCTTGCATCGCTGCTCCTGCTGCGCGGCGGCTCAGCTGCCCGAGGCGCGGGCGTACTCGTTCTGGGCCTGCACGCGTGCGCGCATCTGCTGCTGCCAGCTCGCCTCGTCGCCGGCCTTCCAGCCTTCGGTCACGTAGGGGTTGTCGGCCCCGCGCCAGGCCGGCACGTCGCTCTTGCGTGCGGCGCTGTCGGTCGTGGCGGCGTCGCCGCAGGCCGCGAGCGCGGCCGCGGCGACGAGCAGCGCGAGCGCCGTCGGGGTTCGCCTCGTCATGACTTGGTCGCCTCCGTCTTCGCCGGCGCGCCGCTGGGCTTGCCGTAGGCCGTGCCCCAGCCCCACACCTCGCTGCCCTTGCCGCGCGTGAGCACGCGGGTGCGGAAGATGTCGGCGACCATGTCGCCGTCGCCGCCGAGCAGCGCCTTGGTCGAGCACATCTCGGCGCAGATCGGCAGCTTGCCCTCGGCAAGGCGGTTGCGGCCGTACTTCTCGTGCTCGGCCGCACTGCCGTTGGCTTCCGGCCCGCCGGCACAGAAGGTGCACTTGTCCATCTTGCCGCGCAGCCCGAACTGGCCGTTCGACGGGAACTGCGGCGCACCGAACGGGCAGGCGTAGCTGCAGTAGCCGCAGCCGATGCACACGTCCTTGTCGTGCAGCACGACGCCGTCGTCGGTGCGGTAGAAGCAGTCGACCGGGCACACCGCCATGCACGGCGCGTCGCTGCAGTGCATGCACGCCACCGAGATGCTCCTCTCGCCGGGCATGCCGTCGTTCATCGTCACCACGCGACGACGGTTGACGCCCCAGGGCACCTCGTGTTCGGCCTTGCAGGCGGTGACGCAGCCGTTGCACTCGATGCAGCGCTCGGCATCGCAGATGAACTTCATTCGTGCCATCGTGATGCCTCCTTACGCCGCACGCTCGATCTGGCAGACCGAGGTCTTGGTCTCCTGCATCATGGTCACCGAGTCGTAGCCGTAGGTCGTCGCCGTGTTGGCCGCCTCGCCGCGCACGATCGGCGCCGCCCCCTGCGGGTAGTGGCGCAGCAGGTCCTCGCCCTGCCAGCGACCGGCGAAGTGGTACGGCATGAAGGCCGTCTCGCGGTCGACCCGCTCGGTCACCAGCGCCTTGACCTTCAGCCGCGCGCCGCTCGGGGTGGTGACCCAGACGGTGTCGCCGTTGCGGATGCCGCGGTCGTTGGCGGCGACCGGGTTCAGCTCGATGAACATGTCCTGCTGCAGCTCGGCGAGGTAGCGGTTGGAGCGCGTCTCGTCGCCGCCACCCTCGTACTCGACCAGCCGCCCCGTCGTCAGGATGATCGGGAACTGCTTGCCCACGTCCCGGTTCTTCTCCTGCACGCTCTTGAACAGCGTGGGCAGGCGCCAGAAGGCCTTGCGGTCGTCGTGCGTCGGGTATTTGTCGACGAGTTCCGGGCGCGTCGAGTAGATCGGCTCGCGGTGCTTGGGGATCGGGTCGGGGAAGTTCCACACGACGGCCCGCGCCTTGGCGTTGCCGAACGGATGGCAGCCGTGGTTCTTCATCGCCACGCGGATGATCCCGCCGCTCGGGTCGGTCTTCCAGTTCTTGCCTTCGGCCTTGGCCTTCTCGTCGTCGGTGAGTTCGTCCCACCAGCCGAGCCTCTTCAGCAGCAGGTGGTCGAACTCGGGGTAGCCGGTGGTGATGTCGGCGCCCTTGGAGTGCGACCCGTCGCCGGCGAGCAGCGACTGGCCGTCGCGCTCGACGCCGAAATTGGCGCGGAAGTTGCCACCCCCGTCCATGACGTGCTGGGCGGTGTTGTACAGCACGTGCGTGCCCGGGTGCTTGAGCTCCGGCGTGCCGTAACACGGCCAGGGCAGCCCGAAGTAGTCGCCGTCGAGCTTGTAGCCGGTCTCCTTGTCGATGCCGCCCTTGGCGCGCAGCGTGGTCGGGTCGAACACGTGCATGTTGCGCATGTGGGCCTTCAGGCGCTCCGGGCTCTGGCCCGTGTAGCCGATGGTCCACACCGAGCGGTTGATCTCGCGCAGGATGTCCTCGGGCACGGGTTCGTCCATGCCCTTGACCTTCTGCATCTTGTAGTTCTTGACCAGCTGCTCGGCGAAGCCCAGCTTCTGCGCGAGCTGGTACATGATCATGTGGTCGCTGCGCGATTCGTACAGCGGCTCCATGACCTTCTCGCGCCACTGGAGCGACCGGTTCGACGCCGTCACCGACCCGCTGGTCTCGAACTGCGTGCATGCCGGCAGCAGGTACACGGCGCGCTTCGGGTTGACGTCCTCAGGCTTGCCGGGCATCGCCGCCATCGCCGCCGTGGCCGACGGGAACGGATCGACGACGACCAGCAGGTCGAGCTTGTCCATGCCCCGCTTCAGGTCCAGCCCGCGCGACTGCGAGTTGGGCGCGTGGCCCCAATAGAACATGCCGCGCAGGTTGCTTTCCTGGTCGATGTTCTCGTTCTTCTCGAGCACCGCGTCGTACCAGCGCGACACGGTGATGCCCGGCTTGGACATCATGCCCGGGGCGTACTGCTTCTTGATCCACTCGAAGTCCACGCCCCAGGCCGCGGCGAAGTGCTTGAATGCACCTTCGGCGATGCCGTAGTAGCCGGGCAGCGAGTCGGGGTTCGCGCCGATGTCGGTGATGCCCTGGACGTTGTCGTGGCCGCGGAAGATGTTGGTGCCACCGCCGGTGACGCCGACGTTGCCCAGCGCGAGCTGCAGCAGGCACGACGCGCGCACGATCGCGTTGCCGATGCTGTGCTGCGCCTGCCCCATGCACCACACCAGCGTGCCGGGCCGGTTCTCGGCCAGCGTCTTGGCGACCTGGAAGCAGGTCTCCTCGGAGACGCCGGAGACCTCCTCGACCTTCTCCGGCGTCCACTCCGCGAGCACCGTCTCGCGAACCTTGTCCATGCCGTAGACCCGGTCGTCGAGGTACTTCTTGTCCTCCCAGCCGTTCTTGAAGACGTGGTACATCACGCCGTACAGGAACGCGATGTCCGAGCCCGAACGCAGCCGGACGTACATGTCCGCCTTGGCCGCCGTGCGCGTGAACCGCGGGTCCACGACGATCATCTTGCAGCCCTTCTCCTTCGCATGCAGCATGTGCAGCAGCGACACCGGGTGCGCCTCCGCGGCATTGCTGCCGAGGTAGATCGCCGACTTCGCGTTGCGCATGTCGTTGTACGAATTCGTCATCGCACCGTAGCCCCACGTATTCGCCACACCGGCGACAGTCGTGGAGTGGCATATTCGTGCCTGGTGGTCGCAGTTGTTACTGCCCCAGAGCGTCATCCACTTGCGCAGCAGGTAGCCCTGTTCGTTGTTGCTCTTGCACGAGCCGACGATGAACACGCTGTCCGGGCCGCTCTCCTTGCGCAGCTCGAGCATCTTGGCGCTGATCTCGTCGAGCGCCTGGTCCCACGAGATGCGCTGGTACTTGCCGTCGACCAGCTTCATCGGGTACTTCAGACGGAACTCGCCGTGCGCGTTCTCGCGCAGCGCCCCGCCCTTGGCACAGTGCCCGCCCATGCTGATCGGCGAGTCGAACACCGGCTCCTGACGGACCCACACGCCGTTCTCGACCACCGCGTCGACGGCGCAGCCGACCGAGCAGTGCGTGCACACCGTGCGCCTGACCTCGACCCGCGCGCCCGCGCCCGCCTTGGGCGCCGCCGGGTCGGCGGCCTGCGCCTTGCGCACCAGCGTGAGCTGGGACGCGGCGATGCCGGCCCCCAGACCCAGACCCGACCGGCGCAGGAACCTGCGCCGGTCCATCGTGGGCACGGCGCGGGACATGCCCCGCACCAGGCCCTCGACGAGCGTGCGGGACGACGATGTCGCCCCGTCACCCGCCGACTTGCGTGTCAACAGCATGCTGCCTCCTGTTGGACGACCGGTGGAACGGAAATCGTTGACGGACCGCGGCGCGCGCTCAGGTGCGCGCCGTCGCGTAGTACTGCTTCACGTGCTCGGTGAGCCGGTAGCCGCCGCCCTGCTCGGGCGCGGACCCGGCCGACTTCGCCGGCACCGGGGCCGCGCCCCCCGGCAGCACGGTGGCGGCGGCCGCCAGCGCACCGACGGCGCCGGCGCCGGCGAACACGGTGCGGCGGTTCAGAACGGGAGTGGTCGGTTTGCTCATCGATGCAGCCTCCATGGAGCGCCCTATGCAAGGGCCGACATAACCGCCCGGATTTACCCTCAGGGTCAGCCCGGATTCAATCGGGTCGACCCTATCGCCACGCGACAAGTTGTCGCGTACGGCGCGGCCCGTCGCCGCGGACAGCACGCGGCCGTGCGCCGACAATCGCCGCCACCGCATCCCGCCCCCGCCACACCGTGATCATCGGAACCGCAGGACACATCGACCATGGCAAGACCTCGCTGGTCAAGGCGCTGACCGGCGTCGACGCCGACCGGCTCAAGGAGGAGAAGGAGCGCGGCATCACCGTCGACCTGGGCTTCGCGTACCGGGCGCTGCCCGACGGCGACGTGCTCGGCTTCGTCGACGTGCCGGGCCACGAGAAGCTGGTGCGCAACATGCTCGCCGGCGCGACCGGCATCGACCACGTGCTGCTGGTCGTCGCCGCCGACGACGGCCCGATGCCGCAGACGCGCGAGCACCTGGCCATCGTCGACCTGCTGGGCCTGCGCCACGGCGTGGTGGCACTGACCAAGTGCGACCTGGTCACCCCGTCACGGCTGGCGGCTGCCGAGGCCGAGGTGCGCGCGCTGCTGGCCGGCAGCGGCCTGGCCGACGCGCCGATCGTGGCGGTGTCCTCGGTCACCGGCCAGGGCATGGCCGAACTGCAGGCGCACCTCGAACGGGCCCGCGCCGTGCGGCCGGCCGCACGGCGCGCGGGTCAGTTCCGCATGGCGGTGGACCGCGCGTTCACGCTGGCGGGCATCGGCACCGTGGTCACCGGCACCGCGGTGTCGGGGCGCGTGGCGCCGGGCGACAAGCTGACGCTGTCGCCGCGCGGCCTGCCGGTGCGCGTGCGCGGCATCCACGCGCAGAACCGGCAGGCCGCCGAGGGCCGGGCCGGACAGCGGCTGGCGCTGGCGCTGTCCGGCGTCGAGCGCGCCGACGTGCGGCGCGGCGACTGGGTGCTGGCCGACGCGCTGCACGCGCCGACGCAGCGCCTCGACGTGCGACTGCAGGTGCTCGCCGGCGAGGCGCGGCCGCTCGCGCACTGGACGCCGGTGCACCTGCACCTGGGCGCCGAGGACGTCGGCGCGCGCGTCGTGCTGCTCGAAGGCGAGGCGATCACCCCGGGACGCCACGCGCGCGCGCAGCTGCAGCTGGAGCGTGCGATCGGCGCGCTGCGCGGCGACCGCTTCATCGTGCGCGACCAGTCGGCGCTGCGCACGCTGGGCGGCGGCTCGGTGATCGACGCGTTCCCGCCGCAGACGCGCCGCCGCCGCGACCAGCGCCTGGCGGCGCTCGCCGCGCTCGAGCGCGACACCCCGGCCGAGGCGCTGGCCGCGTCGCTGGCGCTCGATCCGCCCACCGGCATCGACGCGCGCCGCTTCGCGACGCTGTGGAACCTGGACGAGGCCGAGGCGCGCGCCGTGCTGGCCGCCGTGCCGCACCGAGTGATCGCCGACGGGGCGCGCGAGCTGCTGTTCTCGCCAGGGCAGATCGAACGTTACGGCGCCGCCGTCACCACGCACCTCGAGGCGCACCACCGACGCAAGCCCGACAGCCCCGGCCTGACGCAGGAACAGCTGCAGCGCGCGGTGCGCGACAAACCCGCCGGCGCCGTGTTCGCGCTGCTGCTCAAGCAGCTGCTGCGCGCCGGCGCGCTCAAGCGCAGCGGCCCGCACCTGTCGCTGGCCGGGCACGACGCGTCGCTGCAGGGCGCCGAGAGGCAGCTGTGGGAGCGCCTGAAGCCCTGGCTCGACGAGGGCGGCGTCCACCCGCCGCGGCTGAGCGAGATGCTGCTGCGCGACCGCAGCCTGCGGCGCGACCAGGTGCTGCGCGTGATGGAGCGCCTGCAGCGCATGGGCAACATCCACCCGGTGGGCGCCGAGTACTTCATCCAGACCACACACCTGGCGCAGCTGGCGACGCGGGCCTGGGAGCTGGCGCAGGCCGACCCGCACAAGCGACTGAACGTCAAGGAGTTGCGCGAGCGCACCGGCATCAGCCGGCACCTGTCGGTGCCGCTGGTAGAGTACTTCGACCAGATCGGCCTGACCCGGCGCGACGAGGTCGGGCGGCACTTCCGCCGCGACCCGCGCCAGGTCTTCGACGGCTGATCACCCTTGGAAGAGGATCGTCCCCCGGTGGGGCGTCCGGTCTGCAAAACCGGGTGGGGTTGCCCTGCAGTCCCAGGTGGGTTCGACTCCCACGCTCTTCCGCCACCGCTTCGCCCGCGCGTGACCGACGCCCTGCACCGACCGCCCTCGCTGGACAAGCTGCTCGACGGCGGCACGCTGCCCGACCTGATCGCACAGCACGGCCGCGCGCCGGTGCGCGCCGCGGCGCGCGCTGCGCTCGACGCCTGGCGCGCGCGTGGCACCGCACAGGCCTTCGACGTCGCGGCCTTCGAGGCCGTGTGCCGCGCGCGCCTCGACGCCGCCGCCCGGCCGGCGCTGCGCCCGGTGTTCAACCTCACCGGCACCGTGCTGCACACCAACCTGGGCCGCGCGGTGATGGCGCCCGAGGCGATCGACGCCGTCGTCGCCGTGATGCGCGGCGCGGCCAACCTCGAATACGACCTCGCCGCCGGCGCGCGCGGCGACCGCGACGACCACGTTGAGGGCTTGCTGCGCGAACTCACCGGCGCCGAGGCCGCCACCGCCGTCAACAACAACGCCGCCGCGGTGCTGCTGGTGCTGGCCGCGCTGGCCGACCGCAAGGAGGTGCCGGTCTCGCGCGGCGAGCTGGTCGAGATCGGCGGCGCCTTCCGCATCCCCGACATCATGCGGCGCGCCGGCGCGAGGCTGGTCGAGGTGGGCACGACCAACCGCACCCACCTGCGCGACTACGAAGCCGCGATCGGCCCGCGCACCGCGCTGGTGATGAAGGTGCACGCCAGCAACTACGCGATCCAGGGCTTCACGGCCAGCGTGCCGGCGGCGGAGCTGGCCGCGCTGTGCCGCTCGCGCGGCCTGCCCTTCGTCGAGGACCTCGGCAGCGGCACGCTGGTCGACCTGACGCGCTGGGGCCTGCCGGCCGAGCCGACGCCGCAGCAGTCGCTGGCCGCCGGCGTCGACCTCGTCACCTTCAGCGGCGACAAGCTGCTCGGCGGCCCGCAGGCCGGCCTGATCGTCGGCGACAAGGCACTGGTGCATAAGGTCAAGAAGCACCCGCTGAAGCGCTCGCTGCGCCTGGACAAGATGACGATCGCCGCGCTCGAGGCGACGCTGAAGCTCTACCGCGACCCCGACCGACTCGCCGAGCGCCTGCCCACGCTGCGCCTGCTCACGCGCAGCCAGGCCGAGCTGACGGCGCAGGCGGCGCGGCTGGCGAGCGTGATCGCGCGCGCGCTGGGCGAACGCGTGCGGGTGCAGGTGCTGCCGTGCCGCAGCCAGATCGGCAGCGGCTCGCTGCCGGTGGACCGCCTGCCCAGCGCGTGCATCGCGATCGGCGCGCCGGCCGGTGCCAGGCGCGCCGGGCGGCTGCCCGAACGTCTCGCCGAGGCGCTGCGCGCGCTGCCGATCCCGGTGATCGGCCGCATCGAGGACGGGCAGGTGCGGCTCGACCTGCGCTGCCTCGACGGCGCGGCCGCCGAGCAAGCCTTCGTCGCGCAGTTACCGCTGCTGGCCGCCGCCGGGCTCTGACGTCCCGGCGGCCGCCGGCGGGCCAGCTGCCGGCAGTTCCTGGTCGAGCAGTTCGTCGTCGAGCAGGCCGAGCGCGCGCGCGCGCTCGATCTTGCGCTGCCGGCCCGACGGCGAGCCTTCGATCTCGAACACCTCGTCGACGCCGACGTCGAGCCCGTCGGACTGGCGGAAGTGCGGGTCGGAGTGGAACATCGCGCGCAGCGCCGCGTTGCGTTCGCGCTCGCGCGCCTGCGCCTCGGTCTCGGGCGGCGGCGTTGCGGGCCCGGGCTCGATGCGCGCCATCTGGCGCTCGCGTTCCTCGGGGCTGAGAAACGACATCGCGCGCACCTTGCGCCGCACCTCGGGCCGGTAGTGGGCGTTGGTGAACAGGCGCAACCACTCGCACAGTTCGGGCTCGAGCGCCACCGTCTCGACGCGCTCCTCCGACGCCATGCGCCGGTCGGCCTCGACGTACGAGACGCTGACGCCGGTGAGCGTCGGCAGCGACGGGTCGGCGTCGACCACCCACGACACGAACCACGAGGGCCGGCCCGACGTGAGGTTCAGGTAATAGCCCTTGCACTCGTCGGGGAACAGTTCGACCGTGAAGCCGGGATAGAGCCAGCGCGAGACCTTGCCGTCGTCGACGAGTCGCCGCGGCGCGGCGCCGAACACGCCTTCGTCGGGCACCACGTCGACGACGCGGAACTGCCAGTCCTCCCAGTGGTTCGGCGCGGCGATGCGTTCCATCACCACGGCGACCTGGAGCGATTGTCGCGACGTCATCGTTGGGCGGCGGGGCGCAGCAGGCGGTAGCGGCAGATCAGTCTAGCCCAGGCCCCGCGCCGACGCGGCGGTCGACGACCCTGACGGCACGGCGGCCACGGCACGCCGCGGTCGCGCGCCACCGACCCCCCGCCTAGAATCCGCCGGCTTCCGCGCCAACCCCGCCTGCACGCCGCCCCTTCGCGCCGACCCCACCGGCACGCCATGGCCATCGAGACGCCCGCCCCCGCTGCCCCCGCGCCTCGCCCCGCAGGTCCGGCCGTGCGCCGGGCACACCGGCGATGAGCGCGGCCGACGAGCCGAGCTTCCTCGCGCGCTGGGCGCGGCGCAAGGCCGAGGCGCGGCGTGGCGTCGCGACGACGCCGGCCGTGCCGGCCGCGCCGGCGGCGGGCGCACCGCAGGTGCCGGCGCCCCAGCCGGACGCCGCCGACCTTGCCGGCACCGCACCGCCAGTCGCTGCGGCGACCGAGTCCGCCGCGCGACCCGCCCCCGCACCGCCGCCGCCGACGCTGGACGACGTCGCCCGGCTCACGCGCGAGTCCGACTTCTCGCGCTTCGTCGCCGGCGACGTCGAACCCGGCGTGCGCAACGCCGCGATGAAGAAGCTGTTCAGCGATCCGCATTTCAACGTGATGGACGGGCTGGACGTCTACATCGACGACTACGGCAAGCCCGACCCGATCCCGCCCGGCATGCTGCGCCGGCTGACGCAGTCCCGTTTCCTCGGCCTGTTCGACGACGAGGCCCAGGCCGAGCCCGCCCCGAGCCCCCTGAGCGCCACCGCGGTGCCCGACGCGCAACCCGCCCCCACCGATGAAGACCCTGATCTGCGACTGCAACCGGACGATGCCGCTGGACACGAAGGCGGCGAGCCGCATCGCGCAGGCCCTGGCGAAGACCCCGCAGGCCAGCGCTGACGGGCTGGACACCGTCCACAGCGTGCTGTGCCGGCGCGAAGCCGGCGCGTTCCAGCGCGCGGCGAAAGCCACCAGCGCCACCGGCGAGGAGCTGCTGGTCGCCTGCACGCAGGAGCAGCGGCTGTTCCTCGAGCTCAACGAGCAGACCGAGGGTGCGGCGAGCGTGCGCGAGCGGCCGATCCGCTTCGTCAACGTCCGCGAAACCGGCGGCTGGTCGCGCGACGCCCGCGACGCCGTGCCCAAGCTCGCCGCGTTGATCGCCGCGGCGCAGCAGCCCGCCCCCGAGGCGGTGCCCACCGTCACGTACCGCTCGGCGGGCCGCTGCCTGGTGATCGGCGGCGCCGACGCCGCCTCGCGGGCGGCGGGCATGCTGCGCGACCGGCTCGAGGTCACGCTGCTGATCGACCGCCCGGGCGGCGCGCTGGCGCAGGAACACGAGCTGCCGGTGCAGCACGGCCGGCTGCAGCAGCTCACCGGCTGGCTCGGTGCCTTCGACGCCCGGTGGGTCGAGGACCAGCCGATCGACCTCGACGTGTGCACGCGCTGCAACGCCTGCATCGCCGCCTGCCCCGAAGGCGCGATCGGGTTCGACTACCGCATCGACCTCTCGTTGTGCAGAAGCCACCGCGACTGCGTGCGTGTGTGCGAGGCCGCCGGCGCGATCGACTTCGCGCGCACACCCGAGGTCGTCGACGAGCGCTTCGACCTCGTGCTCGACCTGCGCGAGCAGCCCGCCTTCGCGATGCACCAGCTGCCGCAGGGTTACCGCCACGCGGGCGGCGACGAACGCGCGCTGGTCGACGCGGTGCTCGCGCTGCGCGAGCTCACCGGCGAGTTCGACAAGCCGCGCTTCTTCCGCTACGAGCAGCGGCTGTGCGCGCACAGCCGCAACGAGCGCATCGGCTGCAGCGCCTGCATCGACGTGTGCTCGGCGCGCGCGATCCGCAGCGACGCGTCGCGCAAGGGCAAGACCAGCGGCCAGCCGCTGCGGCGGCCGGTGCCCGGGCCGGGCGGGACCTCGGTGGCGGTCGACGCGGGCGGCGGGGTCGTCGTCGAGCCGTTCTTGTGCGTGGGCTGCGGCGCCTGCAGCACGGTGTGCCCGAGCGGCGCGATGGCCTTCGCCTACCCCGGCACGGTCGACCAGGGCCGGCGCCTGCGCACGATGCTCGCCGCCTACGCGCACGCCGGCGGCCGCGACGCGGCGCTGCTGCTGCACAGCGAAGGCGCGGGCGCGAAGCTGGTCAACGATCTGGGCCGTGCCGCGCGCACCGACGGCACGACGCACGGCGTGCCGGCGCGCGTGCTGCCGGTCGCGCTGTGGCACACCGCCAGCGTCGGGATCGACCTGTGGCTGGCGGCGATCGCGCACGGCGCCAGCCAGGTCTGGGTGCTGCTCACCGCCGAGGAGGCGCCCGAGTACCGCCAGGCGCTGGCCGAGCAGATGGCGGTGGCGCAGGCGATCCTGACCGGACTCGGCTTCACCGGCACGCACCTCGCACTGATCGAGGCGCGCGACGCGCGCGATCTCGCCGCCCTCGACGCCGCGCTGCAGTCGCCCCCGGCGCAGGGGGTGAGGACGCCCGCGAGCTTCGCGGTGCAGGCCGCCAAGCGCGACACGCTCGACCTGGCGCTGGAGCACCTGCTCGCGCAGGCACCCGCCGCGCCCGACGAGATCGCGCTGCCGGCCGCCGGCGCGCCGTTCGGCACGCTGGTGGTCGACACCGACAAGTGCACGCTGTGCCTGAGCTGCGTCGGCGCCTGCCCCGAGGGCGCGCTGGCCGACAACCCCGACAGGCCGCAGCTGCGCTTCGTCGAGAAGAACTGCGTGCAGTGCGGCCTGTGCGCCGGCACCTGCCCCGAGCAGGCGATCACGCTGCGCCCGCGGCTGTGGCTGGCCGACGCCGGCAAGGCGCGCAGGTCCGCGCGCGTGCTCGCCGAGACCGAGCCCTACAAGTGCATCCGCTGCGGCAAGCCCTTCGGCACGCTGCAGGCGATCGAGGCGATGATCGGCAAGCTCGGCGCCCATCCGGCGTTCCAGGGCCGCGCCGCCGAGCGCCTGAGGATGTGCGGCAACTGCCGCGTGATCGACATCCACACCGACGCGGGCGAAGTGCGCATCACCGACCTCTGAGCCTGTGCCAACGAACCCGCCCTGCGCGCCCACCGACACCCGACCATGAGCGACACCCTGACCTCCGCGCCCATCGGCATCGCCGCGCCCGGCGACGCCGAGGAGACGGCGCGCGCCGAGCTCTACGGCCTGCTCGCGCGGCTGTGGCTCGCGCCGCCGGACGACGAGCTGCTGGCGCAGTTCCGCGTCGCCGTCACGCAGGCCAGCGAGCCCGGCGGCCACCTCGAGGGCCCCTGGCAGGACCTCGTCGCGGCGATGCGCGCGACCACCGCCGCCGAAGCGGCGGACGAGTTCGACGCGCTGTTCCAGGGCGTGGGCAAGCCCGAGATCCTGGCCTACGCGTCGTTCCACCTCAGCGGCTCGCTCAACGACCGCCCGCTGGCGCAGCTGCGCACCGACCTCGCGGCGCTGGGCCTCACGCGCGACGAGGCGCGCATGGAGACCGAGGACCACGTCGCCTACGTGTTCGAGGTCATGCGCTACCTGATCGCCGGCGACGACGCCGGCACCTGCAACCTCGAGCAGCAGCGGCGCTTCTTCCGCGCCCACGTGCAGACCTGGGTCGGGCGCCTGTGCGACGCCGTGCAGGGCCACCCGCGTGCGCGCACCTGGGCCGCGGTCGCCGCCTTCACGCGCGCCTTCGTCGAGGTCGAGACCCAGGGTTTCGACCTGCTCGAAGCATGAAGCCGATCGCGCGCGACGAGATCACCGGCCTGATCCTCGCCGGCGGCCGCGCGACCCGCATGGGCGGCGTCGACAAGGGCCTGCAGAACCACCGGGGCATGCCGCTGGCGCTGCACACGCTGCTGCGGCTGCAGCCGCAGGTGGGCACGGTGATGATCAACGCCAACCGCAACCTCGCGGCCTACGAGGCGATGGGCGCGCCGGTGTGGCCCGACGCGCTGCCCGACTACCCCGGCCCGCTGGCGGGCATGCTCGCCGGGCTCGAGCACTGCCACACGCCGTGGCTGCTGAGCGTGCCCTGCGACACGCCCGACTTCCCCGACGACCTCGCCGAGCGGCTGGCGCGCGCGGCGGCCGAGCACGACGCCGACATCGCGATGGCCGCGACACGCGAGGACGGCGTCGTGCGCACGCAGCCGGTGTTCTGCCTGCTGCGCTCGACGCTGATGGAGAGCCTGTTCGCCTTCCTGCAGGGGGGTCAGCGCAAGATCGACCGCTGGACCGCGCAGCACCGCTGCGCCACCGAGGTGTTCGACGACGCCCAGGCCTTCTTCAACGCCAACACGCTGGAGGAGCTCCAGCGCCTGCAGGCGCCGCGACGCGGCTGAGCCGCGCCGCGGCCCCGAGACCGGCCACGCTGCCGTGGACCCCACCGCGCCCCGCGACCGCTGGCCGCACGCCGCCGTGCTGGTCGTCGACGACGAGCCGGGCATGCGCCACTTCCTCGAGAAGACGCTCGCGCCACGCGTCGGCCAGGTGCTGGGCGCCGAGTCGGCCGAGGCCGCCGAGGAGCTGCTGCGCCGGCACCGCTTCGACCTCGTGATCCTCGACATCTCGCTGCCCGGCAAGAGCGGCATCGCGCTGCTGAAGGACCTGCGCGCGCAAGGCAACCTGTGCGAGGTGGTGCTGATCACCGCGTTCGCCGACCTCGACACCGCGATCGAGGCGCTGCGCGCCGGCGCCGGCGACTTCCTGCTCAAGCCGTTCCGCGTCACGCAGGTGCTCGGCGCCGTGCGCCAGGGGCTGGAGCGCGCCCGGCTCAAGCGCGAGAACTGGGTGCTGCGCCGCACGCTGTCGCAGCGCACGCCGGCCGCCGACGGGCTGGTCGGCCGCTCGATCGTCGTCAAGGGACTGCAAGCGGCGCTACAGCGTGTCGCCGCGGTCGATTCCACCGTGCTGCTGACCGGCGAGTCGGGCACCGGCAAGGAACTCGCGGCGCTCGAGCTGCACCGGCTGAGCGCACATGCCGACGGGCCCTTCGTCCCGGTGCGCTGCGCCACGGTCTCGCCGGGCCTGCTGGAGACCGAGCTGTTCGGCACCGGCGATCGGCGCGACGGGCTGTTCGTCTACGCGCAGGGCGGCACGCTGTTTCTCGACGAGGTCGGCGAACTGCCGCTGCCGCTGCAGGCCACGCTGCTGCGCGCGCTCGAGACGCGCCGCGTCCGGCCGGTGGGCACCGAGCGCGAGGTGCCGGTCGACGTGCGCATCGTCGCCGCGTCGAACCGTCCGCTGCGCGACGAGGTCGACGCCGGGCGCTTCCGCAAGGACCTGTACTACCGGCTGCAGGTGGTCGAGATCACGCTGCCGCCGCTGCGCGCGCACAAGGAGGACATCCCCGACCTGGTCGCGCACTTCCTCGCGACCCTCGCGCCGTCGATGGGCGTCGAGCCGTTCGAGGTCAGCGCCGACGAGATGCGCTACCTCCAGGAGTACGACTGGCCGGGCAACGTGCGCGAACTGCGCAACCTGCTCGAACGATCGCTGATCCTCGGGGCGCTCAACGTCTCGGCGCTGTACCAGGGCCTGGCGCGCACGCAGCCGGCGCCGAGGCCGGCCGCGCCCGCGCTGGAAGACCCGGTCGACCTGCAGACGCTGGAGAAGCGCCACATCCTGGCGGTGCTCGAGTCGGTGTCCGGCGACAAGACGCGCGCCGCACAGCTGCTGGGCGTGTCGCGCCGCACGCTGGAGCGCCGGGTCGCCGAATGGGGCGGGCAGTGAGCCCGCCCTCAGCGACGCGCCTTCGGCCACTCCCGCCTGGGGACACCGCCTGCGCACCGGCGAGGCCGGACCCGCGGCGATCGCCCGAACCGGCCGCGCATCCGACTGCAACTGCAGCGGGCCTGTGCCGGCGCCCGACCGCAAACCGGCCTCGACGCGACCGCGCGCGCGACCGCGCGAGCCCGTCGTGATCGGCGCCTTCCAGCGTCTGTCGATCCGCCACAAGCTGCTGGCGCTGGTGCTGCTGCCGCTGTGGGTGGTGCTGCCGCTGCTCGGGCTCGGGCTGATGGTGTGGGGCGACGGCGCGCTCGACCGCATGCTGGTGACCAAGGTGCGCAGCGACCTCGCGGTGGCCAACGGTTACTTCGAGCGTGTGCTCGGCGAGGTCGGCGCCGCCACCGCGGCGATCGCCGACTCGCACGCGCTGCACGCCGCGCTGGCCGCGCCGGCGGCGCAGCAAGGCGCCGCGCTGCCGGCGCTGCTGCGCCAGTTCAAGTCGCGCGAGCGGCTCGACTTCATCGGCCTGCGCGCGGCCGACGGCACGCTGCGCTTCACCGACGAGGGCAACGGCGGCGCCGCCGACGACGGTTCGCCGGCGTTCGCGGCGGCTGCCGCCGGCCGGGGCACGACCGGCGTCGAGGTGCTCGATGCGGCGCAGATGGCGCTGCTCGGCCCGGACCTGCGCGACCGCGTCCCCGTCGCGCTGGTGCCCACGCGCAACGCCGCGCCGACGGCGCGCACCCACGAGGACCGCGCGATGGTGCTGCTGGCCACGCGCGCGGTGCGCGCGCTCGACGGCACGCTGCTCGGACACGTGCAGGCCGGCCTGCTGCTCAACCGCAACCTGGCGTTCATCGACCACGTCAACGAGATCGTCTACCCGACCGGCTCGCTGCCGTTCGGCAGCCGGGGCACGGCCACGCTGTTCCTCGACGACGTGCGCATCAGCACCAACGTGCGCCTGTTCGGCAGCCTGCAGGACCAGCGCGCGATCGGCACACGCGTCTCGCAGCAGGTGCGCGACGCCGTGCTCGGCGACGGCCGCACCTGGCTCGACCGCGCCTTCGTCGTCGACGACTGGTACGTCTCGGCCTACCAGCCGCTGGTCGACGGCAACGGGCGGCGCGTGGGCATGCTCTACGTCGGCTTCACCGAGGCGCCGTTCCGCTGGCTGAAGATCGGCGTGCTGGCCACCATCGGCGCGCTGTTCTTCACGGTGATGGCCGGCGCGGCGCTGGTGTCGCTGCGCTGGGCACGCAGCATCTTCGCGCCGGTCGAGCGCATGGCGGCGACGATGCGCGAGGTCGAGCGCGGCGACCTGCGCGCGCGCGTGGGCGCGCTGCCATCGCGCGACGAGCTGGGTGCGCTGGCCGGCCACCTCGACCACCTGCTCGACACGATCGACCAGAACACGCGCGAGCTGCGACGCTGGAACGCCGAGCTCGACGCCAAGGTCGCCGAACGCACGCGCGACCTCGAGGCCGCCCAGGGCCAGCTGGTGCGCAGCGAGAAACTCGCAGCGATCGGCCAGCTCACCGCCGGCATCGCGCACGAGGTGAACAACCCGATCGCGGTGATCCAGGGCAACCTCGACCTGGCGCGCGAGCTGCTCGGCGACGACGCGCCGCGCGTCGGCCGCGAACTGAAGCTGGTCGACGAGCAGATCGAGCGCATGCGGCTGATCGTCACCCAGCTGCTGCAGTTCGCGCGGCCGAACGAGTTCGCCGGCTACGTCGTGCCGGTCGACGTGAACCGGCTGGTCGACGACTGCCTGCTGCTCGCCGGCCACCTGCTCGCCCGCACGCGCATCGAGGTGCGGCGCGCACTGCACGCGACGCGCCAGCCGGCGGCCAACCGGCAGGAACTGCAGCAGGTGCTGGTGAACCTGCTGGTCAACGCGATCCACGCGATGCCCGACGGCGGCGAGCTGAGCCTAGCCACGCGCGACCGCGACACCCCCGAAGGGCCGACGGTCGAGATCGACGTCACCGACACCGGCGCCGGGCTGGGGCCCGAGCTGCTGGCCGAGCTGTTCCAGCCCTTCGTCACGCGCAAGAAGGACGGCACGGGGCTGGGTCTGTGGATCAGCCGCAACATCGTCGAGCGCTACGGCGGCGACCTGCGCGCCGCCGACCGCGCCGACGGGCGCAGCGGCGCGGTGTTCACGATCGTGCTGCGCTGCGAGGCGGCCGGCGACGCCGCCTGAGCGCGCGCCGCCGTCAGGTCGACTTGGACACCGTGATCGTCGGGAACTTCGCGCTGAAGTCCTTGGCCTTCAGCGCCACCTTCACCGCGACCTGGCGCGCGACGGTCTTGTAGATGCCGGCGATCTCGCCGTCGGGCTCGCTGACCACCGTCGGGCGGCCGCTGTCGGCCTGTTCGCGGATCGACAGGTTCAGCGGCAGCGCGCCGAGGTAGTCGACGCCGTACTCGGCGGCCATCTTCTTGCCGCCCTCGGCGCCGAAGATGTGCTCGACGTGGCCGCAGTTCGGGCAGCAGTACACCGCCATGTTCTCGACGATGCCCAGGATCGGCACGCCGACCTTCTCGAACATCTTCAGCCCCTTGCGCGCATCCAGCAGCGCGATGTCCTGCGGCGTCGTGACGATCACCGCGCCGGTCAGCGGCACGCGCTGCGACAGCGTGAGCTGGATGTCGCCGGTGCCCGGCGGCATGTCGACGATCAGGTAGTCGAGCTCGCGCCAGTTCGTCTGGCGCAGCAGCTGCTCGAGCGCCTGCGTGGCCATCGGGCCGCGCCAGATCATCGGGTTGTCGGCATCGACGAGGAAGCCGATCGACATCACCTGCACGCCGTGGTTCTCGAGCGGCTCCATCGTCTGGCCGTCGATCGACTCGGGGCGACCGGCGATGCCCATCATCATCGGCTGGCTCGGGCCGTAGATGTCGGCGTCGAGGATGCCGACGCTGGCCCCCTCGGCAGCCAGCGCCAGCGCCAGGTTGACCGCCGTCGTGCTCTTGCCGACGCCGCCCTTGCCCGACGCGACCGCGACCACGTTCTTCACCTTCGGCAGCAGCTGCACGCCGCGCTGCACCGCGTGCGCGGTGATCTTCACCGTCAGGTTGGCGCTGACGTTGGCCACGCCGGGCACCTCGCGCGCGGCGGCGATCAGCGCGCGGCGCAGCCCGGCGATCTGGCTCCTGGCCGGGTAGCCGAGCTCGACGTCGAAGGCGACGTCGCCGCCGTCGACGCGCAGGTTCTTCAGCTGCTTCGTCGAGACGAAGTCGCGGCCGGTGTTGGGGTCGACGACGCCCTTCAGTGCGTCGAGCAGGGCCTGTTCGGTGGGTGCGGGCATGATGCGGGCAGGGGTAAGTGATCGGCCGGAGTCTAGCCCGCGCCGCGGATCACTTCGCCGGCAGGGTCGGCACGCGGTGCACCGCAGGTCTCGGGAAATACCCGGGGCCGCCGCGGCGCGCTCCTTAGAATGGCCGGCTCCGTCGACGCGAGCGCCCATGCCCCGCAAACTGTTCGTCACCACCGCGCTGCCCTACGCGAACGGCGCGTTCCACATCGGCCACATCATGGAGTACATCCAGGCCGACATCTGGGTGCGCCTGCAGCGCATGCGCGGGCACGAGGTGCACTTCGTCTGCGCCGACGACGCGCACGGCGCGCCGATCATGATCGCCGCCGAGAAGGCGGGCAAGACGCCGCAGGCATTCGTCGCCGAGATCGCCGCAGGCCGCAGGGCCTACCTCGACGGCTTCCACATCGGCTTCGACAACTGGCACTCGACCGACGGCCCCGAGAACCATGCGCTGGCGCAGGACATCTACCGCGCGCTGCGCCGCGAGGGGCTGATCGCGGTGCGCGAGATCGAGCAGTTCTACGACCCGGTCAAGGGTATGTTCCTGCCCGACCGCTACATCAAGGGCGGCTGCCCGAAGTGCGGCGCGCCCGACCAGTACGGCGACGCCTGCGAAGTCTGCGGCGCGGTCTACGGCCCCACCGAGCTGCACAACCCCTACTCGGCGCTGTCGGGGGCGACGCCGCTGCTGAAGAAGAGCGAACACCACTTCTTCCAGCTCAGCTCGCCGCGCTGCGTCGAGTTCCTGCAGGAGTGGACGGCCACGCCCGGGCGGCTGCAGCCCGAGGTGCTGAACAAGATCCGCGAGTGGTTCGCGCCCGACGACGAGGGCCGCGCGACGCTCGCCGACTGGGACATCAGCCGCGACGCGCCGTACTTCGGCATCGAGATCCCCGACGCGCCGGGCAAGTACTTCTACGTCTGGCTCGACGCCCCGGTGGGCTACCTCGCGTCGCTGAAGAACTGGTTCGACAGGAACGGCTGGGACTTCGACGCCTACGTCGCCGACCCGGCGGTCGAGCAGGTGCACTTCATCGGCAAGGACATCACCTACTTCCACACGCTGTTCTGGCCGGCGATGCTGCACTTCAGCGGCCGCAAGACGCCGAACCACGTGTTCGTGCACGGCTTCATCACCGTCAGCGGCGAGAAGATGAGCAAGAGCCGCGGCACCGGCATCAGCCCGCTGCGCTACCTCGAGCTCGGCTTGGACGCCGAGTGGCTGCGCTACTACATCGCGGCCAAGCTCAACGGCCGCGTCGAGGACGTCGACTTCAACCCCGACGACTTCGTCGCGCGCGTCAACGCCGACCTGGTGGGCAAGTACGTCAACATCGCCAGTCGCGCCGCCGGCTTCCTCGCCAAGCGCTTCGGCGGCCACCTGTCGGCCGACACCGGCGTCGAGGGCCGGGTGCTGCTCGACGCGCTGCGCGCGCACCGCGAGACGGTCGAGACGTTGTACGAGCAGCGCGAGTACGGCAAGGCGCTGCGCGAGGTGATGGCGCTGGCCGACCGCGTCAACGAGTACGTCGACCTGCACAAGCCGTGGGAGCTGGCCAAGCGCCCGGGCGCCGACGCGGTGCTGCACGACGTGTGCACCGTGTGCATCGAGGCCTTCCGCGTGCTCACGATCTACCTCAAGCCGGTGCTGCCGGCGCTCGCCGCGCGCGTCGAGGCGTTCCTGAAGGTGCCGCCGCTGGCCTTCGCCGACGCGCAGCGCGCGCTCGGCGCGCACCGCATCGGCGAGTACCAGCACCTGATGCAGCGCGTCGACCCGAAGCTGCTCGACGCGCTGTTCGAACCCCCGGCGCCGGCGGCCGTGCCGCCCGGCGGCGAGGCCGTCGCGCCCGAGATCAGGATCGACGACTTCGCGAAGGTCGACCTGCGCATCGCGAAGATCGTCGACGCCGCGCTGGTCGACGGCAGCGACCGGCTGCTGCGCCTGACGCTCGACGCCGGCGAGTCCGACGCGCAGGGGCGCCCCAGGCTGCGCACCGTGTTCAGCGGCATCCGCAGCGCCTACAAGCCCGAGGACCTGGTCGGCAGGCTCACGGTGCTGGTGGCCAACCTGGCGCCGCGCAAGATGAAGTTCGGCACCAGCGAAGGCATGGTGCTGGCGGCCAGCCACGCCGACGAGACGGCGCAGCCGGGGCTGTGGGTGCTCGAGCCGCACGCCGGCGCCCGACCCGGCATGCGGGTGCGCTGATGGCCGGCGGCGCGCGACGGCCGGCGCACGTGCTGTCGCGGCGACGGCGCTTCATCGCGCTGCGCCACCACTGCGGACCTCCGGGCGGACCCGACGCCGCCCGCCGCCCCCTGTCCCGGAGGATCCATGCCGCCCGTTCCCATCCAGCCCTTCCGCCCCCGCCTGCTCGATGCGCTGCGCGGCTATGACCGCGCGCAGCTGGTCGCCGACCTCGGCGCCGGCCTCACCGTCGGCATCGTCGCGCTGCCGCTGGCGATGGCCTTCGCGATCGCCTCGGGGCTCAAGCCCGAGCAGGGCATCTTCACGGCGATCATCGCCGGCTTCCTGATCTCGGCGCTCGGCGGCTCGAACGTGCAGATCGGCGGGCCCGCCGGCGCGTTCATCGTCATCGTCTACGGCATCGTCGAGCGCTACGGCCTGGCCAACCTGCTGATCTCGACCATGCTCGCCGGCGTGCTGCTGTTCGCGCTCGGCTTCCTGCGGCTGGGCGCGCTGGTGCGCTACATCCCGGTGAGCATCGTCATCGGGTTCACCAACGGCATCGCGGTGCTGATCGCGCTGTCTCAGGTCAAGGACCTGCTGGGCCTCGAGATCGACAAGCTGCCGGCCGACTTCTTCACCCAGATCGGCGTGCTGGCGCAGCATCTGCACACGGTCAACTGGGCCGCGCTGGCGATCGGCGCGGCGTGCCTGGCGCTGGTCGTCGCGTGGCCGAAGTCGTACACGATGCCCGCGGCGCCGACCACCGCGCCGCAGCGGTGGCGCCGCCACCTGGCCCAGGTACCCGGCACGGTGATCGCGCTGGCGGCGGCGACCGCGGTCACCGCGCTGTTCGCGCTGCCGGTGGAGACCATCGGCTCGCGCTTCGGCGGCATCCCGCAGTCGCTGCCGGGCCTCGAGCTGCCCGAGTTCAGCTGGGCCAGCGCCAAGCAGTTGCTGATCCCGACGCTGACCATCGCGCTGCTCGGCGCGATCGAGTCTCTGCTGTGCGCTCGCGTGGCCGACAACATGGCCGACATCCCGCGCCACGACCCGAACCAGGAACTGATGGCGCAGGGGGTGGCGAACTTCGTCACGCCGCTGTTCGGCGGCATGCCCGCCACCGGCACGATCGCACGCACCTCGACCAACGTGCGCGCGGGCGCGCGCACCCCGGTGGCCGGCATCGTGCACGCGGCCACGCTGCTCGTGATCGTGCTCGCCGCCGCGCCGCTGGCGCTGCACGTGCCGCTGGCCGCGCTGGCCGGCATCCTGCTGTTCGTCGCGTGGAACATGGGCGAGTGGCACGAGTTCGCGCGCCTGAAGCGCTTCGCGCTGACCTACCGCGTGACGCTGGTCGGCACGTTCTTGCTGACCGTGATCTTCGACCTCACGGTGGCCGTCGAGGTCGGCCTGGTGCTGGCCTGCGTGTTCTTCATCTGGCGCATGAGCCAGCTGTTCCGCGCCGAGCCGCTCGACGACGAGGCGCTGCGCCGCGAGACCGGGCTGGAGGCGCCGCGGCCCGAAGGCGTGCACGTGCTGCAGCTGTACGGGTCGCTGTTCTTCGGCGCGGTCGGCAAGATCGAGGGCATCCCCGAGGCGCTGCCGGCCGGCACGCGCGCGCTGGTGCTCGACCTGCACCGCCTGGTGCAGCTCGACACCACCGGCGTCGACGCGCTGACGCAGCTGCTGCGCGCGCTGCGCAAGCGCGGCGTGGTGCTGCTGCTGGCCGAGCTCAACGAGCAGCCGCGCTCGCTGCTGCACCGCTCGGGCTTCGACGTGCTGCTCGACGACGGCGCGATCGCGCCGACGCTGGCCGACGCGCTGCGCCGCGCGGCGGCGTCGGTCGCCGACACGCCGGCGGCCAGCGCCTCGGCGACCGGCGCCCCGACCGCCTGATCAGCGCCAGAACGGCTTCGCGCGCGCCAGCCGGTGCAGCGCGCGCGCGCTGCGCGCGAGCTGCGCGTCGCGCTGCGCCGCGAGCCAGCCGAGCGCGAACCATGCGCGCGAGTCGTCGGCCAGCCGCGCTTCGAACAGCGACTGCGCGACCAGCACGTCGTTGTAGTCGCCCAGCGCCTCCTGCGCCGGGCGCAGCCGCGCCAGGTAGCGCTCGACCGCCTTGCGCGGATACAGCGCGGCGGCGAACTCGACGCTGTAGCGCAGTCGCTTGATGCGCTTGCGCACGCGGTGCTGGTCGTCGATCGGCAGGGCCGCGAAGTCGTCGGCGCGCGACACCACGCTCTTGTGCGCGCGCTGCAGCCGCCGGCGCACCCAGCGGCGCAGGTCGTCGCCGCCTTCGGTGCCGACGGCCCACGACGGCTCGGCGGCCGGCGACGCGCCGGCAGGCTCGCGCGGCTGCACGAACCCGATGAGCCCCAGCAGCAGCTGCGTCCAGCCGGGTTCGCGCAGCACGGCGGCCGGATCCTCTGCAGCGGCGCCCGCACCGGGGTCGGCCAGCGGGGCGCCGGCCGCGGCCAGCGCCGGCAGCAGCGTGGCCGCCAGCGCGTCGCGGTCGCGTGCGGCGCCCAGGCGCGCGAACACCGCCGTCAGCGCCGGCTCCCACGCGGGGTCGGCGTCGGCACCGTCGGCATCGCCGAACACGCGCAGCGCGGTGCGCAGCCGCCTCACGCCCACGCGCAGCTGGTGCACGTGCTCGGCGTCGTGCGCGCCGGCGGCCACGGCGCTGGCGTTGGGCAGCACCTGCGCCAGGCACGAGTGCACCATCGCGCGCAGCGCGTCGGCCGGCGTGGCACCGCGGTCGAGCGCCGGTGCACCCGCGCGCGTCGCCGGCGACGCCGCCTGCGCGCGTGCCAGCAGGTCGCCGCGCTCGGCCTTGGTGCGCACGTCGAGCCACAGGCCGTGGCGCCGGGCCCAGCGCGCCGCCAGCGCGACCAGCGCACGCGGTGCACCCGAGATGAGTTCGAACTCGATCTCGGCCAGCGGCGCCTGCGCGTCGCCGGCGCGCAGCGCGCCCACGTCGAGCGCGACCTCGACCGTCGCGCCATCGGCACGCAGCCGCCGGTGCGTGCGCCGCACGTCGGTGGCGAACAGCGGCTGCAGCGCCGCCGCGTCGATGCTGGTGGCGCGCAGCGCGTCGCCGGCCGGCGTGCCGTCGTGGCGCGACAGGTCGAGCACCGGTGTGCCGCGGGCGCGCACCGGCGCGTTGTGCTCGACGCGCGCGATCAGCCCGTCGCCACGGCCCTTGAGCGTCTGCACCCAGCCGCCGCCCTCGCGGCGCAGCCGCAGCGCGAAACCGGCCGCCGCGAGCTCGCGCCCGGGCGTGTCGAAGTACATCGCCTGCAGCCGCGTCGTGCGCGCGCTCACGGTGGCCACGGACCGGCGCACCGCGTCGAGGCGCGGCGCCGGCACCTGGAACTTCAGCTCGACCTCGTGCATCGCGCCGCCCCCCGCGTCGGCGTCGGCGACCGCCGCGTCACTGCGTGCTCGGCCCGCCACGCTCGTAGCGCGGGTCGTTGCCGCTGGCGGTCGATCGCACGCGACCGTCGGCGTCGAAGCTCACGCTGAACATCAGCGCCTGTCCGCCGTCGGCGTAGCGCCACTCCCAGACCTCGTCGGGCTGCAGCGCGAAGGTGCGCGCCGCGGCCGGGCGGCCGAGCGTGCGGCGCACCTCGGCCTTGTCCATGCCCGGCACGATGCGCGCGAAGTGCACCGGCGTGAGCACCTGGCGGATCTCGCGCAGCCGCCCGTCGGGGCCCAGCGTGATGAACCAGTTCTCCTGGCCCTCGGGCTGGCGCGGGTACTCGAAGGTGCGCGCGCCGTCGGGCTCGTCGACGACCGACGCCGGCTCGCCGAACTCGCGCCGCACGTCGGCCTCGGTCGACACGCCGACCTGCAGCCTGGCCACGCGCGCCGCGTCGCAGCCGACTAGCGCGGCCAGCGCGATCGCCGCCCCGCCCAGCGCGGCCCCCCAGCGCGAAGGATTCGCCATGGCCCCCCCCCAGTAGAATCACTGCCCGGTCTGCATCCTAACCAACGCGCGCCATGCCTCTGTTCTGGAAGCCGTACAAGTCCGACGTCACGCGGTTCATCGACGAGCTGAAGGCGAGCAAGCCGACGCTCGAGGCCGAGCAGCGCGCCGGGCGCGCGCTGCTGTGGGACCGCGCGCTCGATCGCGACGCGCTGGCCGAGTGGCGCGAGGCGCGCGTGCCGCAGCAGCCGTACGTGTACCAGACGAAGACCCCGTGAGCGCGACCGCCGCCGCGCCGGCGGCCGACGCGCTGGCCACGCCCGCACACCAAGCGACCGTGCCCGACGTCGTCGACGGCATCGCGGTGGCACGCCTGTACGGCGAGCCGCTGTTCACGCTGCCCACCGACCTGTACATCCCGCCCGACGCGCTCGAGGTCTTCCTCGAGGCGTTCGAGGGCCCGCTGGACCTGCTGCTGTACCTGATCCGGCGGCAGAACTTCAACATCCTCGACATCCCGCTGGCCGACGTGACGCGCCAGTACCTGACCTACGTCGAGCAGATCCGCAGCCGCAACCTCGAGCTGGCCAGCGAGTACCTGCTGATGGCGGCGATGCTCATCGAGATCAAGAGCCGCATGCTGCTGCCGCCCCGCAGGCGCGACGACGGCAGCGAGCCCGAGGATCCGCGCGCCGAGTTGGTGCGCCGGCTGCTGGAGTACGAACAGATCAAGCTCGCCGCGTCGCGCCTGGAGGCGCTGCCGGTGCTCGGGCGCGACTTCCTGCGCGCGCAGGTGGCCGTCGAGCAGAGCCTGCAGCCGCGCCTGCCCGACGCCTCGCCCGACGACCTGCTCGCCGCGTGGCTCGACATCCTGCAGCGCGCCAGGCTCAACCAGCACCACCGCATCACGCGCGAGCAGCTGTCGGTGCGCGAGCACATGAGCCTGGTGCTGCGCACGCTGCAGGGGCGGCGCTTCGTCGAGTTCGCCGACCTGTTCGACACCCGCCGCGGCGTGCCGGTGGTCGTCGTCACCTTCATCGCGCTGCTCGAGCTGGCGCGCGAGCGGCTGGTCGACGTGACGCAGGCGGAGGCCTTCGCGCCGATCTACGTGCGGCTGGCGTACCAACCGGCCTGAGCGGGCGCCGCGCCGGTCTACGCATCAAGGAAGTGCCGCCGGTAGCGTGCCGGCAGCTCGGCCAGCCGCAGCATGAGCGGCAGGTCGGCGGTGCCGAAGTCGGGATCCCAGGCCGGGGCGCCGAGCAGCTGGGCACCGCAGCGCAGGTAGCCCTTGATCAGCGGTGGCGGCTCGACGCTGCGTCCGGTGACCAGCGCGTCGACCGGCAGCGGCAGCCGCGGCTGCACTCGGTGCTCGACCGGCGCCAGGCGCGTCGCGGCAATGTGCGCCCACAGGTCGGCCGCAAGGTGCCCGCCATCGTGCATGCCGACGCTGGCGCAGCCGATCATCGTCGTCAGCCGGCGGCGGGCCATGAAGTCGCCGAGCGCGGCCCACAGCATCAGCATGGTCGCACCGTCGCGCCAGTCCGGGTGCACGCACGAGCGGCCGAGCTCGGCCAGCTGCGCACGAAGGGGCGCAGCCGGGTCAGGTCGAACTCGGTTTCGCTGTAATAGCCGCCGGCGCGGCGCGCGGCGTCCGGCGTCAGCACGCGGTAGGTGCCGACGACCTCGGCCGCATCGCCCTGTCCGGCGACGACCAGCAGGTGTTCGCAGAAGGGGTCGAACGCGTCGGCGTCCAGCCCGGGCGGGGTGCCGTGCGGCGGCGTGATGCGCGCGCCCATCTCGCCCACGAAGACGCGGTGGCGCAGGGCCTGCGCACGCCGCACGTCGGCCTCGTCGCGGGCCCAGCGCGCCGCCAGTCCGGGGGGTGCCGCACCGGCGGCGGGGCGGCGCGCGGCGAGGGTCGGGCGCTCGTGCAGCGTGGCGGTGTCGTGCATCCCGGCAGCGTCGCGCCGTCGCGTGACCCCGCGTTGAAGCCGTGATGACGCGGGCGTGACAGCGCTGCGCGCGCCGTGCAGACGCGCCGGCGCGGGGCCGACCTCAGCGCGCGCCGGCCGGCGCCGCGGTGGCCGCCGCAGCCCCTTCCACCTGCGGCTGGCCCTGCCACAGCAACTCGTAGCCGAGCTCGCTGGTGTGCTCGCAGTGTGCGGCGAGCTGCCCGAACTTCTCGCGGAACACCGCGTCGGCGTGCGAGCGCTCGTGCTGCTCGAACGAGCGCCAGTAGGTCACGATCACCAGGTCGTGGTCGGCGACGCCCTGCGCCGAGATGCCACCGTCGATCGAACCCTGCTCGGAGACGAAGCCGGCGAAGCGCATCACCTGCCCGGCGACGAAACCGCCCTGGCCACCGTAGGTCTCCTTGACCACGTTGCACATCTCGGCCAGCGCCACCTCGACGTCGTCGATCGAGACGCCGGGCTTGAGCTTGACGGTGTTGAACAGCATGCGCACGCCGAACGGGATCGTGACCGGACCGAACATCGCAAACCCTCCCGAGAACCTTGCGGATGCGAAGAGTCTGCCGCGCACCGCGCGACATCGACCGCTGGCCGAGGGCTTGCCCACGCCGGGCGCGCGGGCATGGCGGCGCGTCACGGCACCGGCCGGCATCGGGCGCACGACGACGGGTGCCACAGACCAGCGCTAGCATCGCCCCCCGAGGAGCGATGCCCGCCACCGTTCGCAACCACCTGCCCGCCTTCGTCCGGGCCCACGCGCTGCCACCCGCCGCTTCGCGGCCGGCGTGCGCTGCCCGCGTGGCCGGCGAGGCGCTTGCCGAGGACGAGTCCCATGCCCCCGCCCGACCCCGGCACCGTCGTGTCGGCCGCTGAGCCGCCGGGCCGCGGCCCGGTGCTCGAGGTGCTGCTCGTCTTCCTCAGGCTGGGCCTGACCTCGTTCGGCGGTCCGGTCGCGCACCTCGGCTACTTCCGCACCGAGTTCGTCGAACGGCGGCGCTGGCTCGACGACAAGAGCTACGGCGATCTGGTCGCGCTGTGCCAGTTCCTGCCCGGGCCGGCGAGCAGCCAGGTCGGCATGGCGCTGGGCCTGAAGCGCGCCGGCTGGGCGGGCGCGCTGGCGGCCTGGCTGGGATTCACGCTGCCGTCGGCGATCGCGCTGATGCTGTTCGCCCACGGCGTGGCCGAGTGGAGCGCGCTGGCCTCATCGGGCGCGGTGCACGGGCTCAAGGTCGTCGCGGTGGCCGTGGTCGCGCAGGCCGTGTGGGGCATGGCCAAGGCGCTGTGCCCCGACCGGCTGCGTGCGGGCATCGCGATCGCCGCCGCGCTGGTGGTGATCGCCGCGCCGACGTCGGCCGGGCAGATCACCGCGATCGTGCTGGGCGGCCTGGTCGGGCGCTGGGCTCTGAGGCTCGCACACCTGTCACCCGCCACGCACCAGGACGACGGCGTCGGGCGACGTCGGGGCGCGCTGCTGCTGGCGCTGTTCGTGGCGCTGCTGATCGTGCTGCCGGCGCTCGCCGCCGCGCAGACCTCACCCTGGCTCGGTGCCGTCGCGGTGTTTTACCAGGCCGGCGCGCTGGTGTTCGGCGGCGGCCACGTCGTGCTGCCGCTGCTGCAGGCGGGCGTGGTGCCGCCCGGCTGGGTGAGCAACGATGCCTTCCTGGCCGGCTACGGGGCGGCACAGGCGGTGCCGGGGCCGCTGTTCACCTTCGCGGCCTACCTGGGGGCCGCCATGCCTGCCCCCCTCGGCGGCTGGGCGGGTGGGTTGGCGCTGCTGGTGGTCATCTTCGTCCCGGCCTTCCTGCTGGTGGCCGGTGCACTGCCGTTCTGGGAGGCGATGCGGCAGCGCGACGGCGTGCGGCGCGCGATGGGCGGCATCAACGCGGCCGTCGTCGGCGTGCTGGGCGCGGCACTGTACGACCCGGTGTGGACGAGCGCGATCCACTCGCGGGCCGATTTCGGGCTGGCGCTGGCCGCCTTCGGCCTGCTCGTGCACGCCCGCATGTCGCCGGTGCTGGTGGTCGCGATCGCGGCGGCGGCGGGGTGGCTCATGGCCCTGTAGGCATCGAAGGCCCGGGGCGCGTCGCGCCTGCACGCGCGGACTCACCCGCTGCGCGTGCCGGCACGACATCGGGCACGAGCCACGGCGACGCATGCGATACGACGCGGGCAACCATCTCGTCGCGATGCTCGTGGCCGTGGCTCTGCACGCCCTGGCGTTCGCGCTTGCCAGCGACGATGCGCTCAGGTTCACGATCCGGCCGGACCGGCCGCAAGCCGTGCAGCAGATCGTCGTCGTGGAGATCCTGCCGCCTGCGCCGGAGGCGAGCCAGCGCGAGCGCGGGCTCCCGGTCGCCGCGCCGGCACCCAGCCCGGCGGCGGTGCGTTCGATCCGGGCGCCTCGCAGCAGCCCCGCGGCGAGTCCGGCCACGCCACGTCGACCGGCTTCCATGGCAGCGCCGCCGGCCCCGACGGCCGCGGAGTGGGCCTTCGCCGCCACGTACCGGCTCAGGAACGGCAAGGGCTACCGCTACGCCTGGGGTCGGCAAGTCCGCAGCATGATGGGCACCGCCGTCGAGGGGCCCGACCAGGGCATGGTCAGGTTCCGGGTGGAGATCGCGCCCGACGGGACGCTGGCCCGCCTGGAAACGCTGTGGACCACGTCGGCCGTCGCCGAGCACCTGGCGCGCAGGGCCATCGAGCGCATGCCGCCTCTGCCGCCGACGCCCACCGGCAGGCCGCTGGTCTTCGACAGGACGATCTCGTTCACGCCTCATGCCGCGGACGGACCGCCGGTCTACCGCGACGACTGCCTGCCCGACCCGCCGTCGTTCCGCAATCCGTTTGCCTGGGACGGCAGATCACCACCGGCGCGTGCCGACCCGGGTCGCGTCGAAAGTCCCGATCCCCAGACGCTGCACGAATGCCTCGAGCAGCTGCCGCAGGACTCGGTCGAGGCGCACAGCGCTCACGACCGGCGACTGAGGGATCAGTGGGATTCCAGCGGTCTGAGGCGATGAGCCGAGTCGGCCCTCGTGCAGACGACCCGGGGCCGGGCACGCGCGCATGGTCCCGGCCGGGACCTCGCGCAGGCGAACGCGTGTTCGCATCAACCGCCGGACGCCGCCGGACGCACACCCAGCTTGAAGCCGATCATCGCGCGCAGCCTGTTCGGCAGCACCGGCTTGATCAGCACGTGGAAGTCGTGCGCCGCGGCTTCGTCCTCGTGACCGCCGAGGCTGCTGCCGGTCACCAGGATCGCGGGAATCGTCGGCGCGCCGAAACGCGCGCGCACCAGCGCCAGCGCGTCGATGCCGGTGCGCCCCTCGGGCAGCCGGTAGTCGACCAGCAGCAGGTCGGGGCGCGCGGAAGCGTCGCCGTCGACCCAGGCGCGCACGGCGTCGACGCCGTCGAACGCGAGCACCTGCGCGCCCCAGGCCTGCAGCAGCACGACCAGCCCGTCGCGCACCGCGATCTCGTCCTCGACGACGACGATCAGCCGGTCGTCGAGCGTCAGCCCGAGTGCCGCCTTGGACGGCGCCGCGTCGGCGCCGAGCGCGCGCGGCGCCTTGCCCAGCGGCACCGTCAGCGAGAACACCGTGCCGTGGTGCAGCCGCGAGCGCACCGTGATCGGCGCGCCCATCAGATCGGCCAGCCGCTTGACGATGGCCAGCCCCAGGCCCAGGCCCTTGCGCTGGTGCGGCTCGAGCGGTCGGTTCGCGTGCACCTGGTAGAACTCGTCGAAGATGCGCGGCAGGCTGGCCTCGGCGATGCCGATGCCGCTGTCCCAGACCTGCAGCAGCAGCGCGTTGCCGCGCCGGCGCGCGCTGACCAGCACGCCCCCGTCATCGGTGTAGCGGATCGCGTTGCTCACCAGGTTGCGCAGCACGCGCTCGAGCAGCACCGGGTCGGCGTGCGCGACGTGTCGCTCGCCGCGCAGGTGCAGCGCCAGCCCCTTCTCGAACGCCGCCGGCTCGAAGTGCAGGCGCAGCCGCGCGAACAGCTCGCGCAGCGGCACCGGCTGCGGGTGCACGTCGACGCCGCCGGTGTCGATGCGCGTGATGTCGAGCAGTTCGCCGAACAGCCCCTCCAGCGCGTCGACGCTCTCGTTGATGCTGTTGACCAGCGACGCCACCTCGGGGTCGCGGCTGCGTTGGCGCAGCGCCTCGGCGAACAGCCCCATCGCGTGCAGCGGCTGGCGCAGGTCGTGGCTGGCGGCGGCGAAGAACTGCGTCTTCGCGCGGTTCGCCGCCTCGGCCTGCCGTCGTGCCGCGTCGGCCTCGGCCTTCTCGAGCTGCAGTTGCCCGGCCAGGTGCTCGCTGTGCTTGCGCAGCTCGAGCGCGTCGGCCAGCGCGCCGCGGTAGGTGCGCGCCATCAGCAGCGTGGCGACGAACAGCAGCAGCATCAGCCCGGCCAGCTCGAGGTGGTTGGGCTCGGCGGTGTCGAGCGCCACGCGCACGATGCCGGGCACGAAGACCAGCGCGACGAAGATCGCGAACATGCGCCGCTGCGTGCCCAGGATCTGCACCGCGCCGAAGCTGTAGGTGGCGATCATCAGGATCAGCGCGGTCTTCTCGAACACGCCGCCGATGCCCCAGAACACCCAGGCGGCGACGCCCCACATCGCGCCCTGCGCCAGCGCCAGCCAGGCCAGCGGCGCGCGCTGGCGCCGCACCGTCGCGTCGTCGGCGCCCGCGCGCCAGCCGAACCACAGCCAGTGCGCCAGCCGCAGCAGCCACAGCAGCGCGACCGGCACGAACCACAGCGCCAGCCGCCACGGATCGGCCACCGGCCCGAAGATCAGGCCGACCAGCACCATGCCCACGGCGTTGCCGAACAGCGCCACCGGCGACTGGCGCAGGTGCGCGCGCACCGCCTCGGCGGCGATCGCCTCGGCCGACTGCGGCGCGCCGCGTGCCGGCACCGCGTTCATGTCAGCGGCTCCCAGTCGCGCCGCGCGGCCCGCACGGCAGGGCAGCGACGCCATCGAGCGAGCGCCGCGGGTGCGGCGGCGCCGGTCCGCCGGCGGTGCCCCCTGCCCCAAAACGGGCGCGCGCAGCGCGTCGGGGCAGGCCCACGTCACCCGCGGCTGCGCATCCAGCCCGGACCATGGTCGCGCGTCATCTGGCCCACCGCGATCACCGCCTGCGTGCGCGTGCTGACGTTGAGCGCGCGCAGCACCGCGGCGACATGGTCCTTCACCGTCTCCACCGACAGGTTCAGCTCGCGCGCGATCAGCTTGTTCGGCTTGCCCTGCAGCAGCTTGGCCAGCACCTCGGTCTGGCGCGGCGTCAGGCCGATGCGATCGAGCGGCGCCACGCCCTGGTAGCCGGCGGCCACCGCGGCCTCGCCCACCGGGATGTCGACCTGCGGCGTCACGCGCATCACGTCGGGCACGGTGTCGCCGCCCCTGGGCGGCGGCGCCTCGCCGCCCAGCGTGATCGGCGGCACGTAGATGCCACCGGACATCACCATGCGCAGCGCGTCGAACAGCATCTCGTTGGACGCGCGCTTGGGCACGAAGCCCATCGCGCCGAGGTCGATCGCGCGGATCACGTCGGCGCCGCGGTCCGACGCCGAGACCACGACCACCGGCAGCGCCGGGTAGGTCTGGCGCATCTCGGCCAGCACGTCGAAGCCGTCGGCGTCGCCGAGCGACAGGTCGAGCAGTACCAGGTCGAAGCCGGCGTCGTCGCGCAGCGCGCGCCGCGCCTCGGCGGCGCTGGCGGCGCTGACCACCGTCACGTCGTCGCCGAGGCCGCGGATCACGGTGTGCAGCGCCGCGAGGATCAGTGGATGGTCGTCGACCAGCAGCACTTTCATGACCCGCGCTCCCTCGTCGTCGATCCCTGGTGGGCGGTGGTCGATGGTAGCCCACCGCCGCGGGGCACCCAAGCCCCGCGCGAGGCTCAGGCGTAGCGCCGCGACACCGACTCGGCGACGCACACCGGCCGGGTCTGCCCCTCGCGCTCGACGGTGACCTCGGTGGTCAGCTGCGCGCCGCCGTCGATCTCGTCGTAGGCGAGCAGGCGGAAGTGGCCGCGCAGCCGGCTGCCCACCGGCACCGGCGCCGTGAAGCGCACGCGGTTCAGGCCGTAGTTGACGCCCATGCGCTGGTCGTCGATGTGCAGCGCGGTCTCGCCGAACAGCGGCAGCAGGCTCAGCGTGAGGAAGCCGTGCGCGATGGTGGTGCCGTACGGCCCGGCAGCGGCGCGCTGCGGGTCGACGTGGATCCACTGATGGTCGCCCGTGGCCTGGGCGAACAGGTCGATGCGCTGCTGGTCGATCGTGACCCAGTCGCTGGTGCCGATCGGCTCGCCGACCCGGGCGCGCAGGTCGCGCAGGTGCGCGTAGCGGCTCATGACGCGGCCCACTGCAGCAGCGGCTGCCACTGCGGCAGGTCGCGCTCGACGCGGCTGGGCGCGACGTCCCACAGCGTCAGCCCGCGCGCGGCGAGCTGCACGTAGTTCTGCGTGTCGCGCAGGAAACCGAGCACCGGCACGCCCAGCGACTCGAGGTAGCGGTGCAGCTGCTCGTTGCTGATCGTGCCCTCGCGCACGCGCATGCCGATCACGCCGAAGGCCACGCGGTCGGCGCGCTTGTGCGCGCGCAGCTCGGCCAGGAACGCGTGCGTGGCCTGGATGTCGAACAGGCTCGGCTGCAGCGGGATCACCAGCTTGTCGGCGGCCTTCATCACGTTGTCCAGGCGCTTGCCGTGCATCCCCGCCGGCGTGTCGAGCACGACGTGCGTGGTGCCCTTGGGCGGGCGCACGACGTCGTCGGGGTGCAGCTCCCAGCCGCGGATGACCGGCAGCGCGGGCGGGCGCCGCGCCAGCCACTGGCGCGACGACTGCTGGCGGTCGACGTCACCGAGCATCACCGCGTGACCCTGGTGCGCCAGCGCGCCGGCCAGGTTCGTCGCCAGCGTGCTCTTGCCGACCCCGCCCTTGGGGTTGGCGACCACGATCACCGGCATGCGCGTCCCTCTGTCGCTTCGATGCGGGCGATCGTACCGTCGCGCGGCGAGGCTCCGCGACCGGACAAACCCAAGCGGCCGACGCCGGCGCGCCGCAGCCGAGGGCACTCCGGGGGGCTACGTCACGCCGTCCCACAGCAGCTTGCACCCCGTGAGGAACATCCCCGCGTAGGCCACGCGGTAGAACCAGGTCGGGCGGATGCGCCGCAGCGCCCACACGCCCAGCCACACGCCCAGCGGCGCCAGCGGCAGCAGCACCAGCGACGTCGTCAGGTTGCGCCCGTCGATCAGCCCGAGCCAGGCGTAGGGCACCCACTTCGACAGGTTCACCGCGGCGAAGAACACCGCCATCGTCGCGCTGAACACCACCGGCGGCAGGCGCATCGGCAGCACGTACGCCGAGATCGGCGGGCTGCCGGCGTGCGCGACGAAGCTGGTGAAGCCCGAGGTCAGCGCCGCCAGCCAGCCGACCCAGCGAGGCGGGCGCGGGCGGTCGGCACGCGGCGGGAACAGCCCGCGCTGCAGCAGGAACAGCAGCGTCAGCGCACCGACGACGCCGGCCAGCGTCGACGCCGGCAGCAGCCCGAACACCGCGGTGCCGACCACGGTGCCCGCCAGCCCGGCGGGCAGCAGGTGCGCGATCAGCGCGCGGTCGCGCTCGCGCCACAGCTGCTGCAGCCCGGTGGCGTCCATCACCAGCAGCAGCGGCAGCATGATCGCCGCGGCCTGCGGCACCGGCACCGCCAGCGCCATCAGAGGCGTGGCCAGCGCACCGAAGCCGCCGAGGAAGCCGCTCTTGCCCAGCCCCATCAGCAGCACCGCCGGCACCGCGACGGCGTAGAACCAGGGGTCGGTGATCATCGAGGCGGCGGCAGGCAGCGGCGGCAGGCGAGGAGCGCCGCGCATTGTCCACGCCGGCATCCAGCGGCGCTGAACGCGGCGTGCGAACCCCGCCAACCCGCGGCACGGGCCGCGGTGCTTCAATCACGGCATGAACACCACCGCCCCTCCCGCCATGCCCGCCATGCCCGCCCTGTTCGTCTCGCACGGTTCGCCGATGACGGCGCTCGAGCCCGGCGACGCCGGCGCGCTGTGGCAGCGCCTGGGCCCGGCGATCGACGCCACCTTCGGCCGCCCGCGCGCGATCGTCGCGCTGTCGGCGCACTCGCTGACGCGCGAGCCGGTGCTGCTCGCCGCGGCGCGCCACGAGACGGTGCACGACTTCGGCGGCTTCCCCGACGCACTGTACCGCCTGCGCTACGACGCCCCGGGCGCGCCGGCGCTGGCGCCGCGCGTGCAGGCGCTGCTGGCCGGCGCCGGCATCGCGTCGCACGTCGTCGACCAGGGCGGGCTGGACCACGGCGTCTGGGTGCCGCTGCGCTTCGTCTACCCCGACGCCGACGTGCCGGTGCTGCCGCTGGCGTGGGTGCCGGGCGACCCGCCGGCGGCGCAGTTCGCAATCGGCGCGGCGCTCGCGCCGCTGGCCGACGAGGGCGTGCTGGTGCTGGGCAGCGGCAGCATCACGCACAACCTGCGCCTGCTCGGCGACTTCACCGGCCGCGGCCCCGCGGCGCAGCCCGAGCGTGCCGAGAGCGCGGCGTTTCGCGACTGGTTCGCCGAACGCAGCGCTGCGCTCGACTGGGACGCGCTGCTCGACTACCGGCGCCGCGCGCCGCACGCCGCGCTGATGCACCCCAGCGACGAGCACCTGCTGCCGTGGTACGGCGCCGCCGGCGCCGGCGGCCGAGCGCACGCGCCGCTGCGGCTGCACGCCGGCAGCGCCTACGGCGCGCTGGGCATGGACGCCTACGCGTTCGGCGCGCAGGCGTCGCGGCTGGCGCAGGCGCTGGGCGCGGCGTCGGCCGCCTGATCCGGCGCGCGCCGGCTCACCGCGCCGGCGCGCTGCCGACGACGCCCTCGACCAGCCAGTCCATGGCGGCGATGGCCGCGTCGTCGAGCCGGCCGGCGGCCAGCCGCGTGCGCCCGCCCTGGTCGACCAGCGGCGCGGCGAACACCGCGCGCCGGCCCTGCGCGATCTCGCGCTCGAGCCGCGCCAGGTCGCGGCGCAGCGACTCGGGCAGCGACGGGTGCAGCGCGCCGAAGCGCACCATGCCGTCGGCGAGGCCGCCCCACACCGGCCGCGGCGCCCAGGTGCCGGCGCGCACCGCCTGCACGACGCGCTGGTAGTGGCCGCTCCAGTCGGCGGTCACCGCGGCGATCTGCACGTCGGGCGCGAAGGCGCGCATGTCGCCGTGGTAGCCGATCAGCTTCACCCCCCGCGCCTGCGCCGCCTGCGGCACCGCCGGCGACGCGGCGTGGTAGGTCAGCACGTCGGCGCCGGCGTTGACCAGCGCGAGCGCCGCGTCGCGTTCCTTCGGCGGGTCGAACCAGGTGTCGAGCCACAGCACGCGCAGCGTGGCCTTCGGATTGGCCGCGCGCATGCCCAGCGCGAACGCGTTGATGCCCTGCACGACCTCGGGCACCGGGAAACCCGCGACGTAGCCGGCCACGCCGCTGGCGCTGACGCGCCCGGCCAGGTAGCCGGCGAGCCAGCGGCCCTCGTAGAGGCGCGCGTTGTAGGTGCTCAGGTTCGCCGCGGTGCGGTAGCCGCCGGCGTGCTCGAACTTCACCGCCGGGAACTCGGCGGCCACGCGCAGCGCCGGCTCGAGGTAGCCGAAGCTGGTGGCGAAGACCACGGCGCAGCCGCGCTGCGCGAAGTCGCGCATCACGCGCTCGCTGTCGGCGCCCTCGGGCACCGACTCGACGTGGCGCGTGGCCACCTGCCCCGGCAGCGCGCGTTCGAGCGCCAGCCGCGCCTGCTCGTGCTGGTAGGTCCAGCCGGCCTCGCCGATCGGGCTGACGTAGACGAAGCAGGCCTGCACCGCAGGCTGGGCGTGCGCCACGCCAGCCAGGCCGACGAGCAGGGCGAACAGGGTGCGACACGCGCGCGCGCCGGCGCGGCTGAGGTTTTTGTACATGGTTGTCCTCGACATGGCCACCGCGGGGAAGGCGCACGGCCGCCCAGGTGGCGTCGCGGCGTGCGAGGGGCGCGATTGTAGGCGTGCGGCTATCCTTGCGCCCCCGCAGCACCATGGCCGGCATCCACGTCACCGACATCGAACGCGCCATCAACTGGTGGCGCGAGCGCTCGCCCAGCGCCGACGGGGTCACCGCCTGCGCCGAGGTGCGCGCGCTGGCCGAGGTCTACGCGCTGATGGTCTACTTCCGCCACGCCGAGTGCGACGAGGACACGATGCCGGCGGCGGCGAAGTCGGCGTGGCTCGCCTGGTACGCGACCACGCCCGACGCGCCGTGCATCGCGATCTGCTCGACCAGCCAGGGTGACGACGTCTGCAAGGGCTGCGGACGCACGTTCGACGAGGTGCAGCACTGGCCGGTGTACACGCCGGGCGAGAAGCGCGCGGTGTGGCGGCGCATCACGCTCGAGGCCAGCGCGTGGCGCTTCAACCGCTACGCGGAACGCGCGCGCGTGGCCGACGGCGCCGACCACCCGAGCGCCGACGCGCTGGAGCGTGCGGCCGACGCCGCGCGCCGCCCGCGTTGAACGCGTCCGACGGTGCGCCGGCGCCACCGCGCGGCTGGACCGGCAGCGCGCGGCGCATCGTGCCGCTGGCCTGGCCGGTGTTCGTCGGCCAGCTCGCGGTGCTGGCGTTCAGCACCGTCGACACGCTGCTCGTCGCGCGCTACGCCGCCGCGCGGGGCAGCGCCGACGACCTCGCCGCGCTCGCGGTCGGCGCGGCGGCGTACATCACGGTGTTCATCGGCATGATGGGGCTGGTACTGGCCGTCGGGCCGATCGCCGGGCAGCTGTTCGGCGCGCGCCGCCACGCCGAGGCCGGCGAGCAACTGCACCAGGCGGTGTGGCTGGCGCTGGGCGGCACGCTGCTCGGGGGCGCGGCGCTGGCGTTCCCGCAGCCGTTCCTCGCGGTCGCGCAGGCCGGGCCCGAGGTGGCGGCGAAGGTGCGCGGCTACACGCTGGGGCTGGCCGCGGCGCTGCCCGCGGCACTGCTGTTCACCGCCTACCGCGGCTTCAACATCGCGGTGTCGCGGCCGAAGGCCGTGATGGCGCTGCAGCTGGCCGGGCTGGCGCTGAAGCTGCCGCTGTCGGTGGCGCTGGTGTTCGGCGCCGGGCCGGTGCCCGCGCTGGGCGTGGTCGGCTGCGGCATCGCCACCGCGGTGGCGATGTGGGCGCAGGTGCTCGTCGCCTGGGTCGTGCTGCGCCGCGACCGCTTCTACGTGCCGTTCGCGCTGTGGGGCCGCGGGCTGCACCCGCCCAGCCGCGTCGCGCTGGGGGCGCTGCTGCGCCTGGGCGTGCCGATGGGGCTGGCAACGCTGATCGAGGTCACCGGCTTCTCGTTCATGGCGCTGTTCATCTCGCGCCTGGGCACCACGCCGGTGGCCGGGCACCAGATCGCGGTCAACCTGATGGCGCTGCTGTTCATGATGCCGCTGTCCGTCGCGCAGGCGGCGAGCACGCTGGTGGCGCAGCGCATCGGCGCCGGCGACATCGGCGACGCGCGCCGCCTGGGCTGGCACGGGCTGCAGCTGGGCATCGGCGTCGCCGCGCTGATGGGCACGGCGGTGTTCGCGCTGCGCGAGCCGATCGTGCGGGTCTACTCCGGCGACGCCGCGGTGGTCGCCGCGGCGCTGCCGCTGCTGCGCTGGGCGGCGCTGTTCCACGTCGCCGACGCGGCGCAGATCATCGCCGCGTTCGTGCTGCGCGCGTGGCGCGTCGCGACGCTGCCGCTGGCGATCTACGTCGTCTCGCTGTGGGGCGTGGGGCTGGGCGGCGGCTACGCGCTGGTCACCCACGGCGAGGCCCTGGTGCCGGCGTCGCTGCGCGGCGCCAGCGGCTACTGGGCCGCGTGCACGCTGGGGCTGGTGCTGGCGGCCAGCGCGCTGAGCGCGCTGCTGGCGGCGGTGCTGCGCCGGCAGCGGCGGCGCTGAGGCTCAGCCGGCGTGCGTCCCGACCGGCAACACCAGAACGAAGCAGCTACCACCGCCGTCGCGCGGCTCGCAGCGCGCGCTGCCACCGTGCGCCTGCGCGATCTGGCGCACCAGGCTCAGCCCCAACCCGACGCCGCCTTCGCGCTCGGCGTGGCCGGGCAGGCGGAAGAACGGCTCGAAGATGCGCTCGCGCAGCGCCTCGGGCACGCCGGGGCCGCGGTCGCACACGCGCAGCTCGACCTCCCCGCCGGCCGCGCGCCACGAGACCTCGGCGTCGCCGCCGCCGTAGCGGCGCGCGTTCTCCAGCAGGTTGCGCAGCGCGCGACGCAGCAACCGCTCGTCGCCGTGCGCCTGCGGCGGCGCGGCACCGGCGTCGTCGACTCGCGCGCCGGTGCGCGCCGCCTCCTCGACGACCAGCGCGCGCAGGTCCACCGGGTCGCGCGCCACGTCTAGCGAACGCGCGTCGAGCCGGCTGGCCAGCAGCACCTCCTCGACGAGCGCGTCGAGCTCGGCGATGTCGGTGTCGATCTCGCGCTGCAGCCGCTCGCGACGCTCGCCCTGCGCGCCGTCGAGCATCGCCAGCGCCATCTTCAGCCGCGCCAGCGGCGAGCGCAGCTCGTGGCTGGCGTTGGCCAGCAGCGACTGGTTCGATCGCACCAGCGCCTCGATGCGCTCGGCGGCGTGGTTGAAGCTGGCGGCCACCGCGGCCACCTCGTCGTGGCCGCCGACGTCGACGCGCTGGTCCAGCGCGCCGGCGCCGAAACGCTCGACGCCGGCCTTCAGCGTCTCGAGCCGGCGCGTGAGCCGGCGCACGACCGGGTAGGCGCCGGCCGCGACGGCGACGAACAGCAGCGCCAGCACGAGCAGCAGCCCGGTGCCGCGCGCCCACGGCGGCGGCGCGAACCACGGGCGCGGCAGCGCGTCGGCGCCGCGGTGCGGCATCGCGCGCCATCCCGGCCTCGCGTCGTCGCCGGCGGCCAGCCGCTCGCCGCGGTCGCCGCGGCTTGCGCGCGGCACGCGCATCAGCCACAGCGTGCGGCCGTCGTCGAGGCGGATCGCCAGCGTGCGCGGCGGCGGCCCGGGTGGCGCTGCGGCCTCGAGGTGCTCGTACAGCGGCGACGCGCCGATGCGCCGGCCGGCGGCGTCGTCGAGCGCCAGCGGCAGGCGCAGCCGCAGGCCCCACTCGCGCAGCGCCTGCGCCTGCTCGTCGTGCGGCGCGTCGGGCCCGGGCAGCGAACGCTGGATCAGCTCGGCCCAGGCGGCCGAGCGGTCGGAGGCGATCGACTCGTAGCGGTCGCGCTCGCGTTCGATCTGGCGCTGGAACATCCAGCCCGAGCCGAGCGCGAACAGCGCCAGCACCGCGACCACCGTCAGCCACACGCGCAGGTACAGCGAGCGCATCGGCTCAGCCTTCGTCCTGCCGTCGCGCGAACAGGTAGCCGGCGCCGCGCACCGTCAGCACGCGGCGCGGGTTCTTCGGGTCGTCCTCGATCGCGGCGCGGATGCGCGAGACGTGCACGTCGATCGAACGGTCGAACGCGTCGACCGGGTGGCCCTTGAGCGCGTCCATGATCTGGTCGCGGCTGAGCACGCGCCCGGCGCTGCGCGCCAGCACGACCAGCAGGTCGAACTGGTGCGCGGTCAGGTCGCAGTCGCGGCCGTCGAGGCGTGCGCGGCGCTGGTCGAGGTCGACCTCGAGCCGGCCGAAGCGCAGCACCTCGCCGGGCACCTCGCTCGACGCGCGGCGCAGCAGTGCCTTCACGCGCGCCAGCAGCTCGCGCGGCTCGAAGGGTTTGGGCAGGTAGTCGTCGGCGCCGATCTCGAGCCCGACGATGCGGTCCGTCGGCTCGCCGCGCGCGGTGAGCATCAGCAGCGGCAGGCGGCGCGTGCGCGGGTCGGCGCGCAGCTCGCGCGTCAGGTCGAGCCCGTCGCCGTCGGGCAGCATCAGGTCGAGCACCAGTGCGTCGGGCAGCTCGCGCGCGAGCCGCGCGCGGCCCTCGGCCAGCGTGCCGGCCACGTCGACGTCGTAGCCGGCGGCGCGCAGGTAGTCGCCGACCATCGCCGCGAGGCGCAGGTCGTCGTCGATCAGCAGCAGGCGCGCGGCGGTCATCGGTGAGTCGGTTCGGGGCGGCGCGGCAGCATAAACCGGCGGCGCCGCCACCCCCGGTCACGAGCCACGCTGGCCGTCGTGCTGGCGGCGTTCGCGCAGGTGGCGCTGCATCATCTCGCCGCGCTGCTGCATGCGCTCGACCAGCGTGGCGCGCTGTTCGGGCGTGAGCACGCGCCCGACGTCGACCATCGCCTGCGCCATGCGGCGCGAGACCTGGTCGTGGTGCTGCAGCATCTGCTGGCGCTGCGCCTCGACCGCCGCGGCGTCGATGTTCGGCTGCGCGAACAGCTTCAGGCCCTGCTCGCGCAGAGCGCGCCCGGCGTCGCGCTGCGACGCCAGGTCGGCACGCGCAGCGTCGACGATGGCGCGGATCTGCGTGCGCTGCTCGGCGGTGGCGTCGATGCGTTCGAGCATGCGCTCGATGCCGCGGCCGTGCATCGGCATCGCCATCGGGCCGCCCATCGCCATTGCCGCGGGGGCTCCGTGCATGCGCTGCATGCGGTCGCCGTGCGCGTGTGCGCTGAACGCGACGGCGCCGATCAGCGCCGCGGCCAGCGGCAGCGCGATGGCCAGCCTGGACTTGCGCGACAGGGGTTGCTTGGGGGTCGTCATTGCGGGCACTCCTTGAAGGTGATGATCCGAGGCCCCGAAGGATGCACGCCGCGCTTGTCGCCGCGACGAAGCCGCAGTAAAGACGTGTAAAGCCGCCGCGCGCGGCGCGGCGGTCAGCCGGCGTCGACGACGCGCAGCAGCGTGCGGCGCAGCGCGAAGTCGGCGTCGCTGCTGCGCAGCTCGAGGCGCAGCAGCACGCCGCTCTTGCGGTCGACGACCATCACGCCTTCGACGCGCGCGCCCACCGGTGAACCGACGACGTCGCCGAACAGCTCGATCACCGCGGCGTCGAACGGGCGTCCGAAACCCGCCTGCACGCCCAGCGCGATGACCTGCCCGCGCATCCGCGCCGACGCGCCGCCGGTGTGCAGCAACTCGCCGCCGACCACGTCGCCCAGCGCCAGTTCGCTGGGCAGCAGGCGGGTCCAGTACAGCAGGCCGCGGCCGAGCTGCGACTCGTCGAGCGACGGCGCGGCGGCGAAGTTGCCGGCCGTGTCCTGCAGCCAGGGCCCGGCCAGCGGCCGGCCGCCGAGGTGTGCGGCGAATTCGAGCTGGCTTCGCCGCAGCACCGACAGCGTCAGCGCCAGCTCCGACGCCGGCGTGCGCGGGTCCAGCCGCTCCTCGTAGACGAGCCGCTCGCCGACGGCCAGCGGCAGCGCGGCGGCGCGCTGCGGGCTCATCTGCGTCGGGGGGGCGCCGCAGCCGCGCCGCGCCGTGGCCTCGCGCAGCGCGTCGTGCCGGCCCTTCAGCCGCGCCAGCTCGGCCGCGTCGGGGCCGTCGGGACGCATCGCCAGCAGCGCCGGCCAGAACACCGTCACGCCCAGGCTCAGCGCGATGACGTTGTTGCCGTACTGCGCGTCGACCGCGTAGGCCACGTCGGCCGCGCGCTGCTGCACGCGGTCGATCTCGTCGAACATCGCGTCGCAGCGCCAGTGCGCGAACGTGGCCGCGTCGACGCGCTCGGGGGCGACCTGCGTCGACCGCGACGCGCAGGCGCCGAGCAGCAGTGCGGCGGCGATCAGCGCGAAGGCTGGATTCGCGAGGGGCATGGGTCGATTGTGCCGCGTGCGCACCCCCCGCGAGCGAACGCCTGCTGCCGCGGGCGCTGCGCACGCGGCCGGCGCCGCGCGCCGCTCAGGCCCCGGGCTCGTCGACCCCCGCTGCCAGCGCCCCGGCGTGGTGGGCGAAGTGGTCGGCCAGGAAGCTGGCGACGAAGTAGTAGCTGTGGTCGTAGCCTGGCTGCAGGCGCAGCGTCAGCGGGTGGCCTGCCGACTCGCACGCCGCCCGAAGCAGCTCGGGGCGCAGCTGGCTGGCGAGGAACTCGTCCGCGTCGCCCTGGTCGACCAGCAGCGGCAGCCGCTCGTCGCGAGGCTGCGCGATCAGCGTCACGGTGTCGTGTTCGGCCCAGGCCGCGCGGTCGTCGCCGAGGTAGGCCGTGAACGCCTTCTGCCCCCAGGGCACCTGCGCGGGCGCCACGATGGGCGAGAAGGCCGAGACGCTGGCGTAGCGGCCCGGGTGGCGAAGCGCCAAGGTGAGCGCCCCGTGACCGCCCATCGAGTGCCCGAGGATGCCGCGCCGCGGCAGCGCCGGGAAGTGCTGCTCGACCAGCGCCGGCAGCTCGTCGACGACGTAGTCCTCCATGCGGTAGTGCGGCACCCAGGGTGCCCGGGTCGCATTGAGGTAGAAGCCCGCGCCCTGCCCCAGGTCGTAGGCCGGATCGTCGGCCACCGTGGCGCCGCGCGGGCTGGTGTCGGGCGCGACCACGATCAGGCCGTGCCGCGCGGCATGCGCCTGCGCCCCGGCCTTGGTGATGAAGTTCTGCTCGGTGCAGGTCAGCCCCGACAGCCAGTACAGCACCGGGCAGGGCTGGCCGCGCAGGGCCGCGGCGGGCAGGTACACGCCCACGCGCATCTCGCAGCCCAGCGTGCGCGAGACGTGCTTCCACACTTCCTGACGGCCACCGAAGCTGGCGTGCCTTTCGATGCGTTCCATGGGGTTCGACTCCTGCGCGCCGTGCCCGTGTTCGCGACGGCGCGCACGCGCGGTCAGTAGTGCACCACCGAGCGGATCGACTTGCCCGCGTGCATCAGCTCGAAGGCGGTGTTGATCTCGGTCAGCGGCATCGTGTGCGTGACGAACGGCGCCAACTGGATGCGGCCGGCCATCGCGTCCTCCACCATGCCCGGCAGCTGCGAGCGGCCCTTGACGCCGCCGAAGGCGGTGCCGAGCCAGCGCCGGCCGGTGACGAGCTGGAACGGGCGGGTGGAGATCTCCTGCCCGGCGCCGGCCACGCCGATGATGACCGACTGGCCCCAGCCGCGATGCGCGCACTCCAGTGCCGCGCGCATGACCTGCACGTTGCCGATGCACTCGAAGCTGTGGTCGACGCCCCAGCCGGTCATCTCGACGACCACCTGCTGGATCGGCTTGTCGTGGTCCCTGGGGTTCACGCAGTCGGTGGCCCCCATCACCCGCGCCAGCGGGAACTTGTCGGGGTTGGTGTCGATCGCGATGATGCGCCCGGCCTGGGCCAGGCGGGCGCCCTGAACCACCGCCAGCCCGATGCCCCCCAGGCCGAAGACGGCCACCGAGTCGCCCGCCTGCACCTTGGCGGTGTTCTTCACCGCGCCCAGTCCCGTCGTCACGCCGCAGCCCAGCAGGCACACCTGCTCGGGGTTGGCGTCGGGGTGAATCCTGGCCAGCGACACCTCGGCCACCACGGTGTACTCGCTGAAGGTGGAGCAGCCCATGTAGTGATGCAGCGGCCGGCCCTGGTACGAAAAGCGCGTCGTGCCGTCGGGCATCACGCCCTTGCCCTGCGTCGCACGCACCGCCACGCACAGGTTGGTCTTGCCGCTCCTGCAGAACAGGCACTCGCCGCACTCGGCGGTGTACAGCGGGATGACGTGGTCGCCCGGCTGCACGCTGGTCACGCCCTCGCCCACCTCGACGACGATGCCCGCGCCCTCGTGGCCCAGCACGGCCGGGAACAGACCTTCGGGGTCGTCGCCCGACAACGTGAACGCGTCGGTGTGGCACACGCCGGTGTGGGTGATCCTCACCAGCACCTCGCCCTTGTTCGGCGGGGCGACGTCGATCTCGACGACCTGCAACGGCTGGCCGGCGGCGAACGCGACGGCGGCACGGGACTTCATCGGCGGCTCTCCTGGGGGCGGCGCCTGCGGCCTCGCGGCGCGTCGGGCGGTTGAAGCGGGCGATCGTACCGTCGAGCCGCGTCGACGCCGTCGCGGCGGCGGGCACGGCGCGCCCGAGGTGCGCCGACGGCGTTCGGGCCCTCAGCGATCGCTGCGCCCCGGCACAAACAAAACGTCCCCGTCGGACGGGGACTTGCGATCGACGCTCGGCGCCATCCCGGGTGTCCTGGCGGTCCGGGGAACGGCTTGGCGGAAAGGGAGGGATTCGAACCCTCGATACGGGAAACCCGTATACCGGATTTCGAGTCCGGCGCATTCGACCACTCTGCCACCTTTCCGGGGATGCGTGTCGCGTGGGCGAGCCGCGGATTCTATGCGATGTGCAGCTGCAGCCCCGGCAGCAGCGGGTGCGACAGCGTGCTGGCCCAGCGCTGGCCGTGCTGCAGCGGCCAGGCGTCGGTGATCGTGCCGGTGGTGACCAGGTCGCCCGCGTGCACCGGCCACGGCGCGGGCGACGCGGCCATCGCGTCGATCCACTGGCGCAGCGCGTCGACCGGGCCGTCGAGCACGGCGCTGCCGTCGCCGTGATCGACGACCTCGCCGTCGCGCAGCAGCTCGACGTGCAGCGCGCGCGTCTCGCCCGCCAGGTCGGCGAAACGCGACGCCGGCACGCGCGGGCCGACGTACAAGCGCCCGTGCAGCGCGTCGTCGACCATGCAGTCGGCCAGCGTGAAGCGCCAGCCCGCGAAGTGCGTGTGCACGATCTCGAAGCCGTGCGCCACCCACTCGATGCAGCGGGCGAGCGCCGCGCTGTCCATGCCGGGCTCGGGCACCGCCTGCAGGCCGAACACGATCTCGGGCTCGATGCGCGGCTGACACAGGCCGGCGAGCGTGTCGCTGATGGCAGGCGCGTCGAGCAGGGTCAGCGTGTGCTCCCACACGTTGGCCCAGATCGGCGCGAAGACGTTGTAGCGCGGCCAGAGGCTGCGGTTGGTGAAGCCGATCTTCCAGCCGCGCGGCCGGCGGCCCGCGGCGATGCGCCGCTCGCGCATGCGCGTGGCGACGGCGAACGCGCCCGCCTCGTCGAAGCCGGGCTGCGCCTCGCTGGGCAACGCCACCGTCGCGGCGCGCGCCTGCGCGTCGAGCATGCGGTCGGCGATCGTGTCGAGCGTGGCGTCGTCCATCATGGCTGCAGCCGGTCCATGCCCCCGAGGTACGGCCGCAACGCCGCCGGCACCGTGACCGAGCCGTCGGCGTTCTGGTGGTTCTCGAGCACCGCCACCAGCGTGCGCCCCACCGCCAGCCCCGAGCCGTTGAGCGTGTGCACGAACTCGGTCCTGCCCTGCGCGTTGCGATAACGCGCCTGCATGCGCCGCGCCTGGAACGCCTCGCAGTTGCTGCACGAGCTGATCTCCCGGTACGTGCCCTGCGCCGGCAGCCAGACCTCGAGGTCGTAGGTCTTCGCGCTGCCGAAGCCCATGTCGCCGGTGCACAGCAGCACCACGCGGTACGGCAGCTCGAGGCGCTGCAGGATCGCCTCGGCGTGGCCGACCATCTGCTCGAGCGCCGCGTCGCTGTGCTCGGGTTTCGTGATCTGCACCATCTCGACCTTGTCGAACTGGTGCTGGCGGATCATGCCGCGCGTGTCGCGCCCGGCGCTGCCGGCCTCGCTGCGGAAGCACGGGCTGTGCGCGGTGAGCTTGATCGGCAACTGCGCCGCGTCGAGGATCTGCTCGCGCACGGTGTTCGTCAGGCTGATCTCGCTGGTGGAGATCAGGTACTGCTCGTGAGGGTCACCGCCGGCCGCGGCGTCGCCCGGGCCCCGGCCGCGGTAGACCCAGAACATGTCCTCCTTGAACTTCGGCAGCTGCCCGGTGCCCTCGAGCACCTCGCGGTTGACGATGTACGGCGTGTAGCACTCGGTGTAGCCGTGTTCGGTGGTCTGCACGTCGAGCATGAACTGGGCGAGCGCGCGGTGCAGACGCGCCACCGGCCCGCGCAGCAGGCTGAAGCGCGCGCCGCTGAGCCTGGTCGCGGTGTCGAAGTCCAGCCCCAGCGGGGCACCGAGGTCGACGTGGTCGCGCACCGCGAAGTCGAAGTCGCGCGGCCGGCCCCAGCGACGCACCTCGACATTGGCGGTCTCGTCGACGCCCGCCGGCACGCCGTCCTGCGGCAGGTTGGGCAGGTGCATCAGCAGCGCGTGCAGTTCGGCCTGCAGCGCGTCGAGCCGCTCGGCGCCGGCCTTCAGCTCGTCGCCGATGCCGCCGACCTCGGTCATCAGCACCGACACGTCCTCGCCCTTGGCCTTGTGCTGGCCGATGCGCTTGCTCAGCGTGTTGCGCCGCGCCTGCAGCTCCTCGGTGTGCGTCTGCAGGCGCTTGCGTTCGGCCTCGAGCGCGGTGAAGCGTTCGACGTCGAGGAAGGGCTGCGGGCGCTTGCGCGCCTCGAGCTTGGCGATGACGGCCGGCAGGTCGCGACGCAGCAGTTGGATGTCGAGCATGGGGGTCCTCGGGGCAGCAGGGAATTCTATGAACGGCGACGGCGCCCGCGGGCGCCGTCGTCGCGGGCCGCGGTGGCGTTCAGGATCGGGACGCCGACGCACCCGGCGCCGCGGCCTGCGCCATGCTGCGGTCGCCCAGCCCCTTGGGCAGCGGGAAGTGCACCGTCTCGCGCACGCCGTCCATCGTGCGCAGGCTCACGGCGCCGAGCTCACGCAGCCGCGCGATGACCTGCTGCACCAGGATGTCGGGCGCCGACGCGCCGGCCGTCAGGCCGACGCGCGGCCGGCCCTCGAACCACGCCGGCTGCAGGTCGTCGGCCGAGTCGACCAGGTGCGCCGGCGTGCCCAGCCGCTCGGCGAGCTCGCGCAGGCGGTTGCTGTTGCTGCTGGTCGGGCTGCCGACGACGATCACGATGTCGACCTGCGGCGCCAGCAGCTTGACGGCGTCCTGCCGGTTCTGCGTGGCGTAGCAGATGTCCTGCTTCTTCGGCTCGCGCACGTGCGGGAAGCGGCGCTTGACCGCGGCGAGGATCTCGGCCGCGTCGTCGACGCTCAGCGTGGTCTGCGTGACCACCGCCAGCTTGTCGCCGCGCGGGCGCACGCGCTCGACGTCGGCCACGTCCTCGACGAGGTAGATGCCCTCGCTGAGCTGCCCCATCGTGCCCTCGACCTCGGGATGGCCCTTGTGGCCGATCATCACGAACTCGTAGCCTTCCTTGGCCAGCTTGGCCACCTCGACATGCACCTTGGTCACCAGCGGGCAGGTGGCGTCGAACACCTGGAAGCCGCGCCGCGCCGCCTCGGCGCGCACCGCCTTCGGCACGCCGTGGGCGCTGAACACCAGCGTCGACCCCGGGGGCACGTCGGCCAGGTCCTCGATGAAGATCGCGCCCTTGGCCTTCAGGTCGTTGACGACGTAGGTGTTGTGCACGATCTCGTGGCGCACGTAGATCGGCGCGCCGAAGCGCCGCAGCGCGCGCTCGACGATCTCGATCGCGCGGTCGACGCCGGCGCAGAAGCCGCGCGGCTCGGCGAGCACGACGTCGTCGACCGTCACTTCGTCGCGCGCCATCACAGCACCCCGATCACGTGCACCTCGAAGCGCACCGGCTGCCCGGCCAGCGGGTGGTTGAAATCGAACAGCAGCCAGTCCTCGCCCGGCGGGCCGACCTCGCGCACGACGCCGGCGTAGCTGCCGCCGCCGTCGGGCGTCGGGAACTGCACCACGTCGCCGACCGCGTAGGTCGCGTCGGGGTCGCCCAGCTCGCGCAGCAGCGCCAGCTTCACGCGCTGCAGCAGCGCCGGGTTGCGTTCGCCGAAGGCCTCGCCGGCGACCAGCTCGAAGCGCGCGTGCGCGCCTTCGGCCAGCCCGACGAGGCGCTGCTCCATCGCCGGCGCGAGCTGCCCGTGGCCCAGCGACAGCGTGGCCGGCTGGCCGCCGAAGGTGTCGACGACGGCGGCGCCGTCGGGGCCCGACAGGCGGTAGTGCAGCGTGAGGAACGAATCCCCCCGAATGGTGCTCACGGTCGATGGCATGCGGTGTCTAGACTGCATTCTAGGAGCCACCCCCGGCGCGAGCGCCCCATGTCGATCAAGGACTTGCCGCACGATGCGCGCCCGCGCGAGAAACTGCTGGCGCGTGGCCCGCAGGCGCTGGCCGACGCCGAGCTGCTCGCGCTGCTGCTGCGCACCGGGATGGCCGGTACCGGCGTGCTGCAGATGGCGCAGCAGCTGCTGGCCGAGTTCGGCGGCATCGGCGGGCTGCTGCGCGCGCCGGCCGACGCGCTGCAGCGCGTCAAGGGCATCGGGCCGGCCAAACGCGCCGAGCTGCAGGCGGTGCTCGAGATCGCGCGCCGCGCGCTGGTCGCCGAGCTGGCGTGCCAGCCGGTGTTCGACGCGCCCGACGCGGTGCGCCAGTACCTGCGGCTGCAGCTGGCGCACCTGGCGCACGAGGTGTTCGCGGTGCTGTTCCTCGACCACCAGCACCGGCTGCTGGCGATGGAGGAGCTGTTCCGCGGCACGCTGTCGCAGACCAGCGTGTACCCGCGCGAGGTCGTCAAGCGCGCGCTGGCGCTGAACGCCGGCGCGGTGATCCTCGCGCACAACCACCCTTCGGGGCTGGCCGAGCCGTCGCGCGCCGACGAATACCTGACGCAGTCGCTGAAGAGCGCGCTGGCGCTGGTCGACGTGCGCGTGCTCGACCACCTGGTGGTCGGGCACCACGACGTGGTGTCGTTCGCCGAACGTGGACTTCTTTGATATGTGGAGTCGCGCCGCGCCTGCCTGGGTG